>JBBIGZ010000014.1:0-48040 GCA_037447295.1 Chloroflexota bacterium
GACGATCGAAGACGCTTTCCAGAATGGCCTCGAAGGATCGTCCGGCGCGGGCGGTGATCAGGGCCGGGAGCAACTGCCCATCGGCCTGCAGGCGGTTGAGGAAATAGTCCAGCCGCTGCTGGGGTGAGAGATCGGCCAGGCTGCCCAGGGCTTTGTTGGCCTCCAGGCGCGCCAGGATGGCCTGGACTTCGTCCCCCTCCAGGCGGGAGAGGGGGAATTCTTCCACCGTCGTCAGGCTTTTCAGTTCGCTGCGCAGGGGACTGTTCGCCCATTCGTGGCTGCGCGCCGTGCCGAGCAGCACAAAGGGCAGGGCGCTTATGCTCAGGTCGCTATACAGGGAGAGCAGGTTATCCACATAGGGCAATTCGTCCATGCAAATCAGGACGGGGCCCGCCTGCTCAAAGGGACGCTCATAGGGCTGAAAGACATGGCCGCTGTGCCGCCAGAGCACCGGCATCCCCTGGGCAGCAGCCTCCCAGGCCAGGCGCATGAGCAGGGTGGTCTTGCCCTCGCCGGAAAGCCCGGTGATCACGCCCACCCGCTGGCCCGGCTCGCCCTGGACAAATTCCATCAACGCCGAAAAGAGCCGGCGCGGGGCATCGTGCTCCCTGGCGATATTCGCCCAGTTCGGGCGCGTGCCGTTGTAAAAATCGGCCGGCACCCCAGCCTGCTGTTTGCGACGGAAGGCCTCATCCAGCAGGACGAAGACGAAATCCCGGTGCGGCATCTCCACCCGATTGCCATCGCCGGTGACGATCACGGTCTGCTGGGCATTGCCTTGGATCGTAATATTACGGCTCGCCATAGCCTCTTACCCCTTTCCATAACGGTTGTGCAATCCGAGGCCATTTCACGAAAAAACGGCAAAGACCAAAATTTTAGCTTCCCTCTATGGCCGTTTTTCGCGATTCGACCGCTTATTGCCCAAAAGTTAGTTGTATGGTGCTATAGGTCAGAGAGCGTGCAGCTTCACCTTGTATTGTACCATTCTCGACTTTCTGCAAAAAGTCTTTGATCACAAGGACTTCCCTTTTTGGCACAGCGCTTCTGATCTCTCGAACCATCCCCGGTAAGGGCATCCATAGATAGAGAACTGCATCGGCGAAAGTCAACCCTGGACGTGCAGTGCCCGGCCAAGCGATTCCCAACCAGCACCATATGAAATTTGCCACAAGCAATTGTCGGATTCCCCTATTATCTGGTATATTTAGCAACTGTCAATACCAACCTATTTTAGGAACAGAGGCAATGACCATCGAATATCAAGAAACCGTCAAAGACCTGCTGACCCGCGTTGACATTCACCAGAAGTATGGTGCGCGGGACATCGATCAGTGGATGCTCGAGCTGCTCCAGCCGCAGGACGACCGTCGCATCTTAGATGTCGGCTGTGGTGCTGGAAAACAATGCTTCCTTTTCTGGGAAGCAACGGGCGGCAAGGCCGAGATCACCGGTGGCGATGTTTCGCAGGAGTTGCTCGAAAAGGCACGCAATGAAAATGCCCGTCGCGGCACCTCTATTCGCTTTATGGAATTGGACTTCAATCGCCCCTTCCCCTTCGAGGATAACCACTTCGACCTGCTCTCCTGCTGCTTTGCCATTTATTACGCTGACGATATCCCCTTCACCCTGAGCGAAATGCACCGCGTGCTCAAGCCGGGCGGCCGCCTGTTCACTACCGGCCCGATGCCAGAGAACAAGAAGGTCTTCTACGATATCATCCGCGCCGCTTCGGGCAAGCCGATCCCGCCCATGCCGGGCTCCTCGCGCTACGGTTCGCTGATCCTCGATACCATGCGCCGGCTCTTCCGCGACGTGCAAGTGCACCTCTTTGAAAACCCGCTCACCTTCGAGAGCGTCGAACCGTTTCTGGAATATACCCGCGCCTCGCTTTCGGAAGATCGCAAGCTCTGGACGCCACTCTTCCAGAGCAAAGAAGAATTCGAGGCCCTGATGCAGGCCATTGAACACGAGGCCCGCGCCTACATCGCCCGCGAGGGCAAGCTGGTAATGACCAAAGTGGTCGGCGGTTTTATCGCCACCAAATAGCCTGGGACGGACCATGCTATTTTCTGCCAAGCGCTTGCTCTTCATCGGCGCCCACCCGGATGACATTGAGCTCGGATGCGGCGCGCTCTTGCATCAAGTGGCACCCAAGAGCGAGGTCCTGTGCGTGACGCTTTCGGATAACCAGAAGAACCCAGCGCTACAGGGACTGATCGAGCAGATGTATGCCAGCATGCAGGTACTCGGCGTCCCCCGTGAGCGCATCCTGCTGGAACAGTTCACCACGCGGCGCTTCCTGGACTCCCGGCAGGAGATCCTGGATTTCCTGCTGCGCTTGCGCCGTGACTTTCGCCCGCAGATCGTCTTCGTCCACAGCAAACGGGATATCCACCAGGATCACAATGTGGTCACCGAGGAAGCGCTGCGCGCCTTCCGTGACGCCACCCTGCTGGGATTCGAGATCGTGCGCTCTAGTTACGGCTTCTTCCCCCACTTCTTGATCGAGGTTTCCGAGGAAGACGTACAGGCAAAGATCGAAGCCTTAGCCTGCTACACAACCTACGCCGAGAAGCAGTACTTCGACCCGAACGTGATCCGCGCCAACCTGGTGCGCTACGGCGCGCTGGCCGAACGCCGCTATGCTGAAGGGTTTGAACTGCTGCGCGGCGTGGGACAATTTTTGATCAGCGCCGAATGACATCCGAAGATCGCCTGCCGCCCGAACTGCTAGAAAGCATTCGCCGTGCCCTAGCCGAAGATATCGGCTCCGGCGATGTGACCACGAATTGCATCGTCCCGCCTGAAGCGATGATGCGCGGCCAAATCGTGGCGAAACAGGACGGCATCGTCGCCGGCCTGGACGTGGCCCGCGCCGTGTATCGGGAAGTAGACCCGCATGTTGACTTTCAACCCCAAGTAGCCGAAGGCGCCCGCGTGACCCGTGGCCAGGTGCTCGCTCGGGTCTCCGGCCATGCCCGAAGCTTACTGACCGCCGAGCGCACGGCGCTCAACTTCCTCGGGCGTATGTCCGGCATTGCCACCCTCACACGGCAATTCGTCGAAGCAGTGGCCGGCACAAAAGCCGTGATTCTCGATACGCGCAAAACCGCACCGGGTCTGCGCGTCGCCGATAAGCTCGCTGTGCGCCGGGGCGGTGGGCAAAATCACCGCTTCGGGCTCTATGATATGGTGCTAATCAAGGATAACCACATTGCCTTTGCCGGCTCGATCACCGAGGCTGTGACCCGCGTTCGCACCGTTGCCCGTGATCTGGAAATAGAAGTGGAGGTCAGCTCTCTGGAAGAGCTCCAAGAAGCCCTCGCTCTGGGCGTGCGCCGCATCTTACTCGATAACATGTCCCTGGACATGCTGCGCGCCGCCGTGCGCCTGACGGCTGGGCGGGCTATACTGGAGGCCTCGGGTAACGTCACACTGGAAACGGTGCGCGCTATTGCCGAAACCGGCGTTGACTACATCTCGTGCGGCGCGCTCACCCACTCGGCAAAAGTCTTCGATCTCAGTTTCGAGTATCTGGACCATGGAGAATGAGAGGGTTATGGACCCAGAAGTTCGGCTAATGTACGAGTCCCTGAAGACCAAACTCGGTTCGCTCGTGCCGGATGTGGAATTGCGCTACAAAGCCGAGCTTGCCGTTGCAACCAATGCCTTGAAAAAGCAACGCAATGCCGTCATCCTAGGACACAACTACATGGAACCGGCCCTGTTCTACTCAGTGCCCGATTTCACCGGTGATTCACTCGATCTCTCCCGCAGGGTCGCCCAGACGGATAAGGATGTGATCGTCTTCTGTGGCGTGCGCTTCATGGCCGAAACGGCCAAGATCCTCAACCCGAGCAAAACCGTGCTCCTGCCATCAGATCGAGCCGGATGCTCTCTGGCAGCCTCGATCACTGCCGAAGATGTGCGCGCCCTCAAGGCGCGTTTCCCTGGTGTGCCGGTGGTTGCCTATATCAACACCTATGCGGATGTCAAAGCGGAAAGCGACATCTGCTGCACCTCATCGAATGCCGTCGCCGTGGTGGAATCCCTCCACAGCGAGACGGTGATCTTCATCCCCGATGAATACCTGGCGCGCAACGTGGCCCGCGAAACTGGCAAGCACATCATCTTCCCCGTCCGTGGCACCACGCGTTTTGAAGATACCGAATTGGATTACCAGATGATCGGCTGGCACGGCCGTTGCGAAGTCCACGAGAAGTTCACCGTGGCGGATATCGAATCTGTACGCGCACAATTCCCAGACGTGGTCGTGCTGGCACACCCGGAATGTAGCCCGGAAGTCGTCGCGGCGGCCGATTTTGCTGGCTCAACCAATGCCATGATCCGCTACGTGCGCGAGTCGAACGCTCCCCGTTATCTTCTGCTGACTGAGTGCGCCATGGGCGATAACATCGCCGCAGCCAATCCAGATAAGGAAATGCTTCGCTTGTGCATGGTGCGTTGTCCGCACATGAACGCCATCACACTAGAAGCAACGCTCGATGCGCTCCGCTTCAACCGTTATGTGATCGAAATCCCGGAAGCGATCCGCCTGCGCGCCTACCGTGCTGTGCAGAGGATGCTCGAGATCGGATAAACTGTCGCAGCGTTCGCCCGTTCCCCGCTTCCGGATCGCGTGGAATCTAAAACAAAGTCACGTTGATAGGATTGCACTGATCTCAACTGCGTTCGTCCGCGTTCTTCGTCTTCCTAAATTTCTATGAGGACCACCGACGTTCTGATCATCGGTTCCGGAATCGCCGGAGCAACAGCTGCCCTGAAATTGGCGCAAAATCCGAGGCGGCGCGTCCTCCTCATCTCACGTGCTGAAGATCCCTGTGAATCGAACACGCGCTATGCACAAGGGGGTATCATCGGACGCGGCCCCGACGATAGCCCCGATCTCTTGGTGAAAGATATCCTCGAGGCTGGCGCCGGGGCCAGTTTGCCTACGGCAGCGCGCCTTTTGGCCGAAGAAGGTCCGCCCTTGCTGCAAAAAATCCTCATCGAACAGGCCAATGTGCCTTTCGATACCCAGCAGAACGGCGAACTGACCTGGGGGCAAGAGGGTGCCCATTCGCGGCGTCGCATCCTTCACTTCGGCGATGCGACCGGGCGTGCCATCATTGAACGGCTCATCACCACCCTACAACGCTTTCCAAATGTGGAGATCCTCACAGCGAACACGGCCGTTGACCTGATTACATCCCCCCATCACTCGAACGATCCGCTCAAGGTCTATCGTCCGATCACCTGCCATGGCGCCTACGTATTCGATCGCCGCGAACGCACCGTTTACCGTGTGCTGGCCGCAGCTACCATCCTGGCCACCGGCGGATTGGGCCGTATCTACCGCAACACCACCAATCCCCCCGGCGCCCGTGGGGACGGCCTGGCAATGGCTCATCGGGCCGGCGCCCGCATCATCAACGCCGAATATGTGCAGTTCCACCCAACGGCGCTGGCCGTGCCGGGCGCAGAGGGATTTTTGATCAGCGAAGCGGTGCGTGGCGAAGGGGGCATCCTGCTCACCCCTCAAGGCGTGCCATTTATGGCAAAATACTCGCCCAAATGGAAGGACCTCGCCCCACGCGACGTTGTCACCCGTGCCATCTACACCGAAATGGAAGAGCATGGCTACTCGCACGTCCTGCTGGACATTGCCTCTCGCATGCCGGCCGAAGCCATCCGCCAGCGCTTTCCTACCATTTATGCTGAATGCAAACGGGTCGGAATTGATATAACCCGAGAACCCATCCCAGTCGTGCCGGCGGCGCATTATTTCTGTGGCGGGATCGCCGTGGATGAGTGGGGGCGCACAAACATTCAGAATCTGTATGCTGTGGGGGAAGTCTCATGCACTGGCGTGCACGGCGCAAACCGCTTGGCCTCCACTTCCCTGCTAGAAGGGCTGGTGTGGGGTGTGCGCGCCGCATGCGATATCGAATCTCGCCTTTCGGCACAACCTCCCACCCTGCCAAACGAGGACGAAATCCCCCCGTGGGACGCTTCGAACCTGATCCAGAATCCCGACCCAGCATTGATCCAGGGCGATATGGAAGTGATCCAAAACATCATGTGGCATTACGTGGGCATCTTCCGCTCGGAAGATCGTCTCTCGCGCGCCATTCGCGAGTTGCGCCACCTGCAGAATGAAATCGAGACCTTTTACCGCACCACCTTCTTAAGCGACGAGCTGATCGGCCTGCGCAACGCCGTGGAAGTTGCCCTGATCATTGCTTCTGCCGCCCGCCACAATCGCCGCAGCCGCGGTTGCCACTTCCGTGTCGACTCGCAGTAAAAACGCGGCTGAAAAAGTTCTCCGAGGCCGAACAGTCTTTTTCCGAGGCCATTCGGCTTAATCCGCGCGAGGCGCGCAATCACTATTTCCTGGCGCTTCAGGTGCTGGAGCCGCAGCATCGGCGCGACGAGGCTGTGCAGCACTATCAACGCGCCCTGCAACTTCACCCCCGTCCTGAAGACCGCAAAATCGAGCGGGCGCTGAACAGGCTAAAAGGCAAGCGCTAGCGAAAAAGATCCGCTGCGGTTTGCGCTACTTTCTCGGCAGGCCGATCCAGATCATGCCATCCCTGATCCGCACCGGATAGGCCGGAATATCCACCACAGCCGGCATTTGGAGCACCTTCCCCGTGCGCACATCGAATTCCGCCCCATGGCGCGGACAGATGATAGTATAGCCCTCTAGATCACCCTCGCCAAGCGGACCGTCATCGTGGGAACAGCGATCGGCAATCGCAAAGATCTGCCCGGCGATATTGAACAGCACGATCGGTTCGGTATCGATCTGGATGAACAAACGCTCGCCGTTGGGCAACTCCTCCACAGGAGCCACCTCGTAGAACTCGACCTGTGACTCATCCAGCGTTGTGTAGTTGAACATATCCCACCTACTCTTCGACCAGGCTATCATCGGCCTGACCCAGGCCGTACACTCCGGCTTTGAGCACCTTCAACGAAAGCAGCGCACACTTCAGGCGCACAGGCCCCAGCTCGATCCCCAAAAGGTCGAGCACGTGCTGACGGTTGAGCTTCTTGACGTCCTCCAGCGTCTTGCCGATGATCGATTCGATCAACAGGTCGGCCGAGGCCTGGGAAATGGCGCACCCGTGACCGTCGAAGCGGGCATCAGTGATCCGTCCCTCCCCGTCCAACCGCAGCTGGATTTCGATGTGATCGCCGCACAGCGGGTTGCTATCCGCAAAAGCAATATCGTGCGGCTCCAGTTTCCCCCGATAGGTGGGATTTTTATAGTGTTCGATGATGATCTCGCGATACAGATCGTCCATTTTGAAACCTATCCGAAGAGTTTTTTAACCTGGTACAAGCCTTCCACCAGTTTATCGATCTCTTCTTTGGTGGTATAGAGATAGAAACTGGCACGCGTCGTGGCCGGGATGCCGAAGCGCTCGTGCAACGGTTGGGCACAGTGGTGCCCGGCGCGCACGGCGATGCCGTAGCGATCGAGGACCTGGGCCACGTCATGCGGGTGGACGCCATCGAACGTGAACGAGGCAACGCCACCCTTCGCTTCCGCCGCCGGCCCCAGCAAATGCAGGCCGGGGATCTCTTCCAGGCGCTCCAGCGCGTAGGCGGTCAGCGCGTGCTCGTGGGCGGCGATCGCCGACATGCCGACGCTCTGCAAATAGTCTACGGCCGCCCCGAGGCCGATCGCCTCGGCAATGGCCGGGGTGCCGGCCTCGAACTTATACGGCACGTCGTTCGGGACGAACGAGCCCAGGTGCACGGCCCGGATCATATCGCCGCCGCCGAGGAAGGGGGGCATGGCTTCAAGCAAGTGCATTTTGCCGTAGAGTATCCCGATCCCCGTCGGACCACACATCTTATGTCCGGAAAAGGCCAGGAAATCCACATCCAGGTCCTGCACATCCACGGGGAAGTGCGGCACGGATTGCGCCCCATCGAGCAAGGTGATCGCCCCGGCCTGGTGCGCCAGCGCGATCATCTCCTTGGCCGGGTTGATCGTGCCCAGCACGTTGGACATGTGGGTAAAGGCCACCAGTTTTGGCCCGCGTTCGAGCAAACGGCGATAGGCCTCCAGGTCCAATTGCCCGTCCTCGGTGAGCGGCACAAAGTCGATTTCCACCCCCCGTTCTTGCGCCAGGATATACCAGGGCACCAGGTTGCTATGGTGCTCCATCTCGGTCAAGAGCAAGCGATCGCCGGGGCGGAGAAAGGCGCGTCCCCAGGCATAGGCCACCAGGTTGATCGCCTCGGTGGTGTTACGCGTATAGATCAGCTGACGGGGCGAAGGTGCGTTGATGAAACGGGCAATCTTCGCTCGCGCTTCCTCGTAAAGCGCCGTGGCCTCTTCGGCCAGCGTGTGCACCCCACGGTGGATATTGGCGTTTGAAAGGCGATAGAAGCGGTCCATCGCCTCGATCACCTGGCGTGGCTTTTGCGAGGTCGCCGTCGAGTCCAGGTAAACCAGCGGGACCCCTGGGCGCACCTCGCGTGCCAGCACCGGAAAATCCCGGCGGACGCGCATCACATCCAAGTTCATAGCACCTCAATATTCCGGAATCTCATCTTCTGCCTTTTTCTTACGGCGCTGTTTCTGTTGCGCCGGTCGGATGGCATCCGAATCCAAGGGATACCATAAGATGCGATCCGGTACCATCCAACCATCGGTCAGGAAGACGTTTTGGCGGAATTGCACCGCCACCATCTTGTTATCTACCTGCACAACGACCCCTTTGACCCAGCCGCGTACGCGCATTTTGTTGCGCTCGTGATCGCAATAGACCTCGACCACATCCCCTACCTGGTAGGTGCTATGGAACTCCGGTGGACGCAGGTAGGAGAATTGCGGCTCCCGCCGCAACGGAACCGGGCGACGAACCTCTTTGACGTTCTCTTTCTTTTTTTCCATACCATCCTCCCCTTTTGGAGAAATTTATTGCGCAAGCTTGGCTTCGATCGCCTGTTGGAAACGCTCGCGCACGCCTTCAAACGGTACCCGTTGCATAATCGGGTCAAAGAAACCTTCTACCAGAATGCGCTCGGCTTCCGGAAGCGGAATGCCGCGCGAACGCAGGTAGAAAAGCGGTTCTTCCTCCAGCTTTCCAACCGTTGCGCCGTGCGTGCAGCGCACATCATCGGCGCAAATTTCCAGGCCGGGGATGGAATCGGCGCGCGCTTCCTCGCTGAGCACCAAGTTGCGGTTGGCCTGATAGCCATCCGCCTTCTGGGCATTCGGTGCCACGTAGATCATCCCCTGCCAAACCGATCGGCTTTGCCCCTTCAAAGCGCCTTTGAAGAGCAGGTCGCTGGTTGTGTGCGGGGCGAGGTGATTTTGCTGGGTATCGTGATCCAGGTGCTGGCGATCATCGGCGAAGTAAAAGCCAGACATGCACCCGCTGGCTCCTTCACCGACCAGATCGAGTTCGGAGAAATTCTTCGTCAGCTTCGAGCCGACGGCGCCGAAGATCCAATCCAGGTTGGCATCGCGCCCCACACGCACACGCTCATGGCTGAAATTCCAAACATGCCGTCCCCAGGATTGGAGCTCAACAAAACACAGGCGCGCCCCTTGTTCAACTACGATCTCCACCAAGCCGGCATGGAAGGAATCGCTTGCCTCGTTCGGCGAGGCCGATTCGTGGACATAGGTCAGCTCGGCGCCTTCATCCACCCAAACCAGGATATGAGAAATATGGGCCAATCCGCCACCAGGACCCCAAAGGATGCTGTGCAAAGGTTGCTCCACCCGCACCCCTTTCGGAACGTAGATCAAAATGCCGTTTTGGGCCAGGGCAGCAGCCAGGGCAGCGAATTTGCCCTCTTCCGGGTTGACGGCCCGTCCGGCCAGGTGCTTCACGATCTCCGGGTAGCGTTCTTCGGCGGTGCGCAGATCGGTGAAGATCACGCCCTTTTCGGCCAGGGTCGGATCGACCTCCGCCATCAAGCCGCCCGGCAGGAGCACGATCTGACCGGCATGACGCTCGGCCACCAGCGGATGGAGCAGCTCCTGCGGCACAGGCGCAAGGTCCAAATAGGCTTCGGTGGACGGGAAGCGGAAGGACTCCACCGGCATCGGGCGTAGATCAGTGCGCCGCCAGGCCTCATCATCGGTGGAGGGCATAGGCAGGCGCTCAAAGGTTTCCCAGGCGCGCTGCCGGTATTCGGCCAACGGGCCGACAGCGCGCACTTGGGTCACGTCAAAGGTGAAGTTTTTCTCGGCAACCGTCGGGCGCTGACCGCGACGGACGACAATTCGGGGTTTCTCTTGCATTGTTCTCCTCTGCGAGTAACAGGTTTATCCGACCGAGCCTTCCATTTCGAGCTGGATCAGGCGGTTCATTTCAACGGCATATTCCATCGGCAGCTCCTTCACCAGCGGTTCGATGAAGCCGGAGACCACCATCGTGGTGGCTTCTTCCTCGCTCAGGCCGCGCGACATCAGGTAGAAGAGCTGCTCCTCTCCGACCTTGCTCACCGAGGCCTCGTGACCGATGGTCACATCGTCTTCTTCGATCTCGATATAGGGATACGTATCGGTGCGCGATTCGGGATCGAGGAGCAAGGCATCGCACACAACGGTGGATTTTACACCCTTTGCACCCTTATAGACGCGTAGCAAACCGCGGTAGGAAGCCCGGCCGTTGCCCTTGCTGATGGACTTCGAGGTGATCTTGCTGGTGGTGTGCGGGGCAAAGTGCACCATCTTGGAGCCGGCATCCTGATGCTGACCGGGGCCGGCAAAGGCCATAGAGAGCATTTCACCGTGCGCACCGGGCTCCATCAGGTAGCAGGAGGGGTACTTCATGGTGATTTTGCTATTGTGCACGATGAACCCGTTGGCCACAAAGTTATGGCTCTCGGCAATTTCGATATCCCATGTGTCCTCCACGCCCTGCGGCTCGATGGAGGTGATACGGCTGAAGTAGAGCGGCCGTTCAAAGCGCCCTTCTCCGAAATAGAGGAAGTAGTGGGTGTACTCTTTTTCTTCCTTGCCTAACGGCTTCCTCTCGCGCCGTGTCCATCGGCTGATCTTGTGGGGATCCAGGCCGCACGAGATGGCCAACGCCTTGATGTCCTCGAGCAATTCCCGATTGGCGCTGGTAATGGAGAGATTGTTATGATTTGGCCTGCGGTAGCCATCGGCGGCGATATAGCCTTCGATGAAGGCCAAGCGCTGTGCCTGGGGGAGTCGGTAGATCCAGGCAGGAACGCGCTTTTCCCGAGCATTGCCGGCCAAACCCAGGGAAACGAACCAATCTGCCAACTGGGCCGAATTGACGCGGATGACGTTGCCATGCACTTCGTATTCCACCTGGAACAGGTCTTTCAATAATGTGGCCAGGCGTTGATGAGCTTCATCTTGGGGAGGAACGGCAAAGTAGACGCGATTGCGTTCCATGTATCCATTCCCGATGTACATGCCCAGCACCCACAAGAGTTCTTCCGAACTGCTCTCGGGCAGGGAGATCTCTTTCTTCCCTCGAACGGGCAACGCTTCAAATTGCTTGGGGGTGCCGTGATCGGGGATATTCCCAGTAATGGCCACCCAATCGCCCGGCTTCAATTGATCCAGTCGTTTCCACGTCAACGAGAAGCTCCTGTCCTGCTTGGAAAGCGTCAGAAAAGGATGATTGGCTGTGGCACGGATCTCACGGTAGTTTTGAGTTCGCAGCAGGTAAATTTGCTGTTTGCCGCTATATTTCTTGGCGATCACCTTGCGTCGCACCAGCTGCAAGTTCTCATCAATCGAATAAACGGTATCGCCCGGTTCTATTTCTCGAATGGGCTTGACATCGCTGTTCAGGAACACCTTTGTATCACCTGTCAGGCAACCGATATTGGCATCCACCCATTCGTGGACGGCATCGCCGTAAACCTTTGCGCGCTGCGTGACCAGGTTGTAGACGTTATGGCTCCAGTTCTGGATGGTGGTATAGCGCGAGCGGGCACCGCGCTTGACGATGATCTCGATCACGCCGCTGTGGAAGGAATCGGTGGAGTATTGCGGGGCAGTGCAACCTTCGACGTAGTGCACCTGGGCGCCCTCATCCACGATGATCAGGGTGCGTTCGAACTGGCCGATGTTGGCGGCATTCAAGCGGAAATAGGCCTGCAGCGGCAATTCCACTTTTACATTCGGTGGAACGTAAACAAACGAACCGCCCGACCAGACGGCACTGTTCAACGCGGCGAACTTGTTATCCTCGATCGGCACGACGGTGCCGAAGTATTCGCGGAAGAGATCCGGGTATTGGCGCAGGCCGTCCTCGATGGAAAGGAAGATCACGCCCTGCTTTTCCAGGTGCTCCTGGATGGAGTGATAGACCATCTCGCTCTCATATTGAGCACCGACGCCGGCCAGGAACTTGCGCTCGGCCTCCGGAATGCCCAGACGCTCAAAGGTTTTCTTGATGTTTTCCGGCACCTCATTCCAAGAACGTCCCTGCCGTTCGGCCGGACGAACGTAGTAGTAAATATCATCCAGGTTCAGACCCCTTAGATCGGGTCCCCATTTTGGCATGGGACGCTTGAGAAAATGCTCCAGGGCGCGCAAGCGGAATTCGAGCATCCACTTCGGCTCACCCTTCATGTAGGAAATCTGCTCTACGACCTCCCGATCCAGACCTTTGCGGGATTTAAAGACGTATTGCTCCGGATCGTGGAAACCGTAACGATATTCGGTCAATCCCTCTAAAATCTTGGCGTCATCAGACATGGTTAAGCCTCCTTGGCTTCTACTTCTTCACGCAACCAACTATATCCATGCTCCTCAAGTTCCAAAGCCAACTCTGGGCCACCGGATTCAACAATGCGCCCGTCGAGCATGACGTGGACATAATGGGGTTTGATGTAGTTCAATAAGCGCTGATAGTGGGTAATCACCAGAACGCCCAGGTTGGGCCCCATCAGGGCATTTACACCATCGGCAACGATGCGCAAGGCGTCAATATCCAGGCCGGAATCCGTCTCATCCAGGATGGCGATCTCCGGCTGCAACATGGCCATTTGCAGGATTTCGGCACGCTTTTTCTCGCCACCGGAAAAGCCATCGTTGAGATAACGGCCGGCAAAGCTCGGATCCATCTTCAGGAGTTCCATCTTCTCTTTGAGCATTTTGCGGAATTCCGGAATGGGAATGCCTTTATCTTCCGGATTCAGGGCGCGGCGGCGGGCATTGACGGCCGTGCGCAGGAAATTGGCTATGGTCACACCGGGAATGGCAACGGGATACTGGAAGGCCAGGAATATGCCCAGACGAGAGCGTTCATCCGGTTCGAGTTCGAGGATGTTCTGGCCTTTAAAGAGCACCTCTCCTTCTGTGACGGTATAGGCCGGGTGACCCATGAGCGTATAGGCCAGGGTGGATTTGCCGGTGCCATTCGGCCCCATGATGGCGTGAATTTCCCCTTTGCGTACCGTAAGGTTGACGCCTTTGAGAATTTCGCGGTCGTTGACACTGACATGCAGGTTGCGGATTTCGAGTTGATCCATAATTTTGCTCCTGAACAAGCTGGTGAATTCTGACTTTGGAAGTCAAGGGGATTATAGCAGAAAGGGGCTGATATGTCAATATTTATGATATTTTTCTAGTATATTTCCGCAGTACGAGGCGGCTGCCGAAAGGAAAAAGAGCGATGGCAAAGGCGAGCATTTGCTCTATAGGTGCGTTTATCCCGTAAGATCGCCTGTTTGGCATCGTTGCGGCAAAGGCGTAGTTCGTTTAACGCGTCCTTGCTTCGGGGCGGCCTGGCGTGCCGTCTCACGGAGCAGCTTTTTGGCGCAGGGAGTCCAGGAGGGCAGGTAGTTTCCAGGGTCGAACGAGCCGATATTTATGATATTTATCTATAATATTGACAAACTACGGCTTTTCTGCTATACTCGCCAACGATGAAAAGTACCCGCGAACGCGTCTTAGAAAACCTAGCCCGTAAGCCACGCCAGACCATCGGTGAGTTGGCCGAGGCCGTTGGGATCAACCCGATCTCCATGCGCCATCATTTGAACATCCTGCAAATGGAGGGGCTGATCGCTTCGGAAGAGGAAAGACATGGTGTGGGAAGGCCGCGGTTGGTCTATTTTCTGACCGAGAAAGGGCGGGAGCGCTTCCCCACCAGTTACCTGCGCCTGACTACGCGCTTACTGGCCCAGATGAAGGAGACGATGCCGGCGCCGATGGTGCAAACGCTCTTTAGCCAAATTGCCGAGGACTTAGCACGGGAATACCAGGACGAGCTGGAAGGATTGAGCATGGAAGAGCGGCTCGAACTGGTGAAAGAGCTGCTGAGCCAGGAGGGATTCGTCGTTGAGTGGGAGCGCAAAGGCGATCAATACCAGATCCATGAGATCGCCTGTCCCTACTATCAGATCGGCATCAGCCATCCGGAAGTGTGCACGGTGGACCAGGCGCTGATTTCTAAGATGTTGGCCGTGCCGGCCGAGAAGGTGCAGTGTATTCTAACCGGCAGTTCGCATTGTACATACGTTGTTCAACCTTCCATGGAGAGAAAACATGAGTGAAACCTCTGTGCGCCAAATCAAGTGGACCCTGCACGAAGCCCATCCTGAACTGGTGCAACCTTTGCGAGAAAAGCTTTCACAGGTAGTGGACCCGGAGATCGGGTTGAACATTATCCAGCTGGGTTTGATCCGCGAGGTGAGCATTGAAGGCGATGTGGCACGCATGCGCATGATCCTGACCACGCCTTTTTGTCCCTATGGGCCGGCGCTGATCGAGATGGCGCGCCAGAAGGCACAAGAAGCATTGGGTCGGCCGGTGACGATCGAGATGGGGATGGAGATGTGGGATTTTTCGATGATGGAAGATCCTTCGATTCTGGATTGGGGATTATACGGCTGATCAATGCCTAATCGCTTGATCCATGCCCTTTCGCCCTATCTGCGTCAACACGCCGAAAATCCGGTAGATTGGTACCCATGGGGGGAAGAAGCGCTAGAAAAAGCACGTCGTGAGGGGAAACCGATCTTTCTGAGCATTGGGTACGCGGCCTGTCACTGGTGTCATGTGATGGCGCATGAATCGTTCGAGGATGAGGCGATTGCCGAAATCCTGAACGAGCATTTTGTGCCCATCAAGGTGGACCGCGAAGAGCGGCCTGACCTAGATAGCATTTATATGCAGGCGACGATCGCCTTGAGTGGTCAGGGGGGCTGGCCGATGTCGGTATTCTTGACGCCGGACCTGAAGCCATTTTTTGCCGGGACTTACTTTCCGAAGGAGCCGCGCTATCGCCTGCCTTCTTTTCGACAGGTTCTACTGGCCGTGAAGGAGGCTTGGGAAAAGGAACGAGAACGGGTGCTGGCTTCGGCAGATTCGATCACGCGGCAATTGCAGGCTTCGCTGCTGAACGTTTACCCCGGCGCGCTCACCCCGGAGTGGCTCACGGCAGCTACCGAGGCTTTGATCGCTTCGTACGATTGGGTCAACGGTGGTTGGGGTGGCCCGCCGAAGTTTCCGCAGCCGTTGATCTTGGAATTTTTGCTACGGCAGGGAGCAAAGGGAAATCAACAGGCGTTGGAAGTGAGCTTTCATGCGCTGCACAGCATGGCCAAAGGCGGAATGTACGATGTAGTGGGCGGAGGATTCCACCGCTACAGTGTAGATGCTCGATGGCTGGTGCCCCATTTTGAGAAGATGTTATACGATAACGCCTTGCTGGCCCGCGTTTACCTGCATGCCTGGCAATTGAGCGGAGATGTATTTTTCCGCCAGATTTGCCTGGAAACTTTGTCTTTCCTGGCCCGCGAATTACGCCATCCCCAAGGGGGATTTTTCAGCAGCCTGGATGCCGATTCGGAAGGCGAGGAGGGCAAATACTACGTCTGGAGTGAGGCTGAATTGAAAGCGGTGCTGGGGGAGGATTTCCCTCTCTTTCGGCAGGCTTTCGGGATCACGGCGTTTGGGAATTGGGAAGGCAAGATCGTGCTTCAGCGCGCTCTGGACGATGTAACGCTGGCAGCCTCTTTCCGTCTATCCGTAGACGAAGTGCGCAGGCGATTGGAGCGCAGTCGGCAGGCCTTGCTGGAAGATCGACAGAAACGCCTGCCCCCTTCTACGGATACGAAGGTGTTGACATCTTGGAATGGGCTGGCGTTTGCAAGCCTGGCGGAGGCCGGACGGGTCTTTGGTTCTTTGGGTGGAGTGGATTGGACTTTGAATTTGAATTGTTATTTATTGGCTACGCGAAATGCAGAGTTTATCCTCAAAAACCTACGGCCGCCGGGAACGCTCTATCACGCCTGGAACGAGAACCAAACTTCCACCGAAACCTTCCTGGAAGACTACGCGGCCCTGATCCTGGGGTTGCTGGAACTTTACCAGACCGACCTTAACCCCTCCTGGTATGCCGAAGCCAAACGATTGACCCAGGAGATGGTCGCTCGCTTTGGCGATCCCGAGGGTGGATTCTTCGATACACCTTCGGAACAAGGGCTGCCTTTCCGCCCGCGCGATCTGCAAGATAACGCCACTCCGAGCGGCAATGCACTGGCCGTCACAGCGTTGCTGCTGATGAGCGCTTTTGAGGGTAACCAGGAATGGCGCCAAATGGCCGAAAAGGCGCTGGAACAACACGCGGCGTTGATCGGTCACTATCCCCACTCTTTTGCTCAATGGCTGATCGCCGCCGATCTGGCTCTCTCACCGCCGCTGGAGATCGCCCTGCTCGGACCATCGAAGGAGAGCCTTGAACCCTTGTTGACGATCGTACATGGCAAATGGCGACCGAATGCCGTTGTAGCAGCCGATCGCTTTCCGCCATCGGAAGACGGGCCGGCACTGCTGTGCGAGCGTCAGCTACTCAACGGTGAGGCGACCGCTTATGTTTGTCATCATTTCGTTTGCGAGAGGCCGGTGAATACGAAAGAAGAGTTTAGTCAGTTAGTCGGTTAGATGGGGAAATTGAATTAGCCGATCCCTACAAGAACTTGTATATCGGGTTATAATTTACAAAGTACAGGCAATTCTATGGCACAGGAACAGCGGGTCTCTGTACGTCGCCACATAAACATCCGCCTGGTAGGGGGAATTTTGCTCTATTTGCTGGGATGGTTATTGTTGCGGCAATACTTGAAGACTTCTACTCTTCTTTGGATTGACCCGTTACTTTTCATCCTGCTCTTTGTGGGATGGATTTTCTTTTTTTCCCAATTTCTTCTCCCGGTGCAAGGGAGCGCCAACCGTCTCAAAATCTTCTGGCGATTGTTGCTTTTCTGGCATCCAGGCCCGGTGATTTTTGTCGAAAACGGCATTCCCCGAATGCATCCCGGCGAAATGCAGCGCAAAGGCCCTGGGGTGCTATGGTTGGATAGCGCCAGCGGAGGCGTGATCCGAAATGCGGTCACCTTCGTCCACCCAATCGGGCCGGGTGTGCATTTTACCCGTCCCGGTGAATATCCGGCTGGCTTTGTCGATCTACATGCCCAGGTACACACGATTGGTCCCAAAGCAAATGAAAATCCTTTTCAAGCCGAAGAGACAGAAGCCCGGCAACGGCGCCTGGTCACCAGCGGTTTGACGCGAGACGGAATTGAGGTCGTTCCAAATATCACCGTAATCTTCAAGATCGACGCCGAAGCAGCGCACGGCAACCGGCCGGGCTCGCGCTTTGGCTATCACCCCGAATCGGTGCTGCGCGCCATCCGCGGCGAAGGGATCGAGGTCCAGACCCGCAGCGAGGGGCCGCGGCGCGTGCGCTGGAATCAGCTGCCGGCGCTTTTAGCGGCCGATCTGTGGCGCGAATACCTGGCCAAATTCACCTTTGACGAATTGTTTCAGGAAAGAGAGTGGGAGTTTCCGGATCCACGCCCTGCGCCGCCCCCGCGGCCTGATCAAACGACTACTCTCTATCAACCGTTCCACATCACCGCTCCTCGGCGCGGCCTGAGCGGATCGTTGGCTGAAATGCTCTATTTCGTCAACCGCTTGCTGGAAAAATGGTTGCATAACTACCTAGAGCCGTTCCGTCCCCTGCCCATAGAAGACACGGTAGCCATCAGCAGTTCCATGCCCTCGGCACCGGTGCGCCGCCGGGAAACGGCACTTCAGATGATCGGGCGAATGGTACAATGGAGGTTACAGTTCCCCGAAGTGCCGGAGCTGGATCAACACGGTCGGTATACCGGCCGGAGTCAGCGTAGCCCGGAATTTGAATTACTTTATGAGCGCGGCTTGCGCGTACGGGCGGTGAACATCAACAATCTGCGCTTCCCGGAAAGCATTGAGCAAGGATTGATCCAAAGCTGGACTGCGACCTGGCTGGCACGCGCTAGGAGCGAGCGACAACAGATCGACCAGCAACGTGCGTTACGTCAGGTGAAAGGGCAAGAAAATGCGCTGATCGAGTATGCGTTACGCATCGGTAATCATCTGAAAAATCAGAAGCCACAAAATGTCAATCAGACTTTGCGCGATTTGCTACATCGATCACGGCGCGAATTACAGCGCGATCCCCTATTGCAAGAACGCGCCGAAAACGAAATTAGCCAGATCGATGAAATCCTACAATGGTTAGAAAGTAACCCATGACAGTTCCTTCTTCGGCGGAAATGATCGAGCGACGGAGTATACCATCCACGCCGCTCCAGGCAGAGTGGCGCAATTTTCGCATGCTGCTCGGTCGGCTGATGGACTACTTGTTGGACGGATTCTTTGACCTTTCACCGGGAAGAGAAAGCAGACGTTTTTTCTTCGTATCAATATCACAAGCTGTTATTTTCCTGCTATATCTATATTTTCAGTTTTCTGCATTGATTCAGAATGGCTTTCCTCTGCAAGAATTTTTCGTCGCTATTCTAAACCCTTCCCAGGCCACCACTCAGATTACCCGTGCTCAAGTTCTTTTGCTCGCAATCCAATTACTGTTCCCTGTAATCAAGGGATTTGTGCTCATCTGGTTGCCCCGTGAAATTGCCCTTCAACTGGCTACTTTATATCAGAGTGATTTACTCGAGCTAGAAGATCTCAGCATCTCACGCCAATTCATCCTTTCAGCATCCTTATACGGAAGTGCGCAGGAATTAGGAATCTCCGAGGGAGAAGTTGAAGAATCAAGCAGGCATTCGCCGATCTACCTGATCGGTGGTCCAGGGAACGTAAGAATAGCCATGGACTCAGCCGCTCTATTTGAATTACCCGATGGAAGACCCCACGTAATCGGACCAACCGGAGCAGTACAAAAAGGAACAGGGAGAAGAAACGTCTCTCAAGAAACGGTTGCGCAGCTGGGCGGCTTTGAACGTCTGCGTCTACCGGTCATTGATTTGCGCGATCAGTTCCTGGGAAGTCCCGGCGAATCCCCGGAGAGCATTCGCAGCCGCAGCCGCGATGGCATTCCGGTCGAAGCCCACGACGTTCGCTTTGTCTTCAGCATCTTTCGGGGGAGACAAAATCCTAGCCTGCGCACCCCATATCCATTCGAGCCACGCGCGGTAGAAACGCTCATCTACAATCTTTCCAGCCGGGTTCAAGAAGACGAGGCACGCCCATCGGTACTTTCTACCAATTGGAAAGCCACAATGCAGACATTGATCCGCAGCGAGCTTGCCCGCTTTATGAGCACCCGTCCGCTGAACGAGTATCTTGCCAGCATTGGTGAACCGGAAGTTCAGCAAATACAGAATCGCCAACACATTCTAGAAGAAAATCTGGCCTCCGTTGATCCAGAAGAGCCGGCCAGAGTGTCCCTACCGCTCACTTCATCCCCTAACTTCACCCACCGCGCAACACTCAAAAGTCTGTTTGATCGCTTTACCAGCGAATTTGCCAACACAGCCCATCGCCGCGGTGTCGAACTTCACTGGGTAGGATTAGGTACCTGGAGAACACCTTCCGAGATCATTCCCCAGCACCACGAAGAGGCCTGGCGCTTGAGCCGCGAAAACCTGCAACGGGGCAGTGAGGAAGCGCTGGCCGCAGTGGAAAGGGAGGCATATATCGAAGAAATACTCCGTCGCATTCAGAGTGTACCTTTGGGAACGTTTGCAGAATACGCTAAAGAGTCGCCTCGACGCATTAAGCGCGCTTTGATCCAAGAATATTGTGAACAAATCAAAGAGGCGCGCGATCTGCTCATGAAGAGAAACGAACGTGCCCCCCTCTCGCAGCAAGAATTGCAAACGTTGCAAACACTGGCCGAAACCATCAGAAAATTGGAATCAAACGCCCATTTTATCGGTGGGCAAACCGGTCCTTTGCCCCCTATGCCATAACACATTATGGCAAAGTTCCCTTTAAGATCCCTCGGAGAAGCCTATGTCCTTGATCTTTCTAAGCGAAGTACAGCGGGCCCTACAATTACAGATGCCCGTTGTGGCACTGGAATCGGCGGTCATCACGCACGGATTGCCGTTGCCGTATAACCTTTCCTTGGCCAAAGATATGGAAACAACCGTGCGCCAAAACGGCGCTACGCCGGCTACGATTGCCATTTTAGATGGAGCGATCCACATTGGATTGAATCCCTTTCAGCTAGAGCGCCTGGCACAGGGAAGCAATGACACCATAAAAGTCAGCCGCCGGGATGTGGTCGTGGCCATGAAACGCAAGGTCAACGGTGGCACCACCGTGGCCGGCACAATGTTCCTGGCGCACAAGGCCGGCATCAAAGTTTTCGCAACTGGCGGGATTGGCGGTGTACACCGCGGCGAGATCTTCGATATCTCCGCCGACCTTTATGCCCTTTCGGACACACCGTTGATCGTCGTGTGTGCCGGTGCAAAAGCAATCCTCGATCTGAAAGCCACTGTTGAGCGATTAGAATCGCTGAGCGTGCCAGTGATCGGATACCAAACGGAGGAATTCCCAGGATTTTATTCGCAGGAAACCGGTCTAAAAGTCAATATATCATTGAATACGCCTGACGAGATTGTTGATTTCGCCCTCACCCATTGGAACCTGGGAATGCGCAGCGCGGTACTGGTGGTACAACCGCCGCCCCAGGAAGAAGCCATCCCACAGAAAGAAGTGGAAACCTGGATCGGACGCGCCACCGAAGAGGCGATGCATAAAGGCATTCGCGGCCAAGCCGTCACGCCTTATTTGCTCCGACGGGTAGATGAGCTAAGCGGCGGGCGCGCCCTGCGGGTCAACTTGGCGCTTTTACTGAATAACGCCGCATTGGCTGCCAAAATTGCCCAGGCTTTGAGCCGTAGGATGCAAAAACGGGTTGTTTGATTCCCCTGCGGAAATTTTTATTCCTCTTGGGTTTGCGATTCCGCTCTCCTTTTCCCTTCCCAATTCGGGCCACGCAGCGGTAAACCGGGGATCACCACCGCACCGCGCCGCTCGTAAGCCGCTTGACCTTGTGCTTCACGGAGCTCTTCGATCATCCCCAATTCGTCAAAGATGGTGGTAGCGCGGAAGTGACAATCCACTGCCCAGGCAATCTGACCGGCCCGGTCGTAGAGCCGGCGCAAGGTCAGGTAGGTGCGCGCCAAGTCGGGACGGGCACGGACCTGACGCAGTACTTGCATGGATTCAAGCAAAAGCTCTTCAATCCGGTTCCAGGCCGGATTCGGGCGTCGCATTTCGATCTCGGCCAGCAAGCGCAACGCGATGCTAGCGGCCCACCGATTTCCTGCCTTTTCGGCCTCCTGACGTGCCGAATGAGCATCTTCCATTCCTTTCTCCAAGTCACCGAGCAGCATCATTGCCTCAGCCCGAAACAAACGCGGCAAATAGTGAAATAGACGATGCTGCTGGATTTCCGCCCATTGCGTGGTGAGATTCAAAAGCTTGAGGCCACCTTGTAGGTCACCCCGATGCGCCAAGGCATATCCACGCAGGCTAAGCGTCATATAGGTCGGGGGTGTCAAGGCTTCCAAGGAGAGATCCGGGATCGGTGCTAGGACCTGCAAGGTTTGCTCCCAATCGCGGCGATCGGAATGCACCATGCCCAGCTGCATGCGAGCAAAAAAGGTCGTTGGATGTTCTTCTCCATGGGATTGAAGCGCCAGATCAAGTCCACGCTGCGCACTGGCAAAAGCGCGCTCCCAAGATCCCACGCGTGCATAAGCTACACCAAGATAGCCCAATACAATGGGTAAATCCTGCGGCAGGGGGCTTTGCAATGCTTCATGACGTTCCTCATGCAAATTGACATAGCGCAAAAGATAAGCAATGGCATCATCAAAGGCCGAAAGGGCAATGCTCACCCGGCCAAGCATACGCAAGGCGGCCGAAAGTAATTCGATATCTTCCAACTCTTCGGCAAAGCGCAGGGCTCGGCGAGCATAATCACCGGCGGTCAACGGTTGCCCCCGCAGCCAGAAAAACTGTGCTGCCCGTCGAAAGATCTGCCCAAGATAGGCCTCACCCCCCAGACTGTAGGCTAGATGCTCGGTTTCGTTCAGGATTTCGATCGCCCTGGTCAGATTGCCACTAAAAGCGTAAGCCTGCGCCAGCTGTAAGTTGATCTCCACCCGTTGGGCACGCGAGGTCACGCTGCTAACTTGCCCAAGCAAGTTGACCGCCTGCAAACCGAGCTGACGTGCCTCGGCATAGGAACGCAACTGTAGCGCCTGCTCCGCCGCGCGTACCAGATAGGGCAGCGCGCGCAGCGGCTGATCGCTACGGGCGTAGTGATAGGCCAGCAAAGGTGCATCCGGCGGAGGTAGGCTGTTTTCCAAAATTTCTGCAATTCGGCCATGCAGATACTCACGGCGTGCCCGGCTCAGACTGTTATAGGCCACCTGACGGATCTTATCGTGACGAAAATCGTACCCCTGACGGACCTCGTGCACCAGGCCGCGCTGAACCCAATCTTCGATCGCCACTACCAGCTCCTCACGCGGTCGCTCCAGCAAAGCATGGAGCAGTGCAAGCGAAAAAGGTCGGCCAAAAGCCGCGGCGGCGGCCAAAGCTTCCCGGCTGGCCGGGTCAAGCCGCTCCAGGCGCGCCTGGATGATTTGCTGGATCGAGGCAGAAAGGATGGGAAAACGCTCACCGGGTTTGCTCTCCTGCAGTGCCTGGACCGCTTCGATGATAAAGAAGGGATTGCCCTCCGTTTCCTGATACAGGCGCTTCCCGAACATTTGATCCAATGCCCGCTCCGGCAGCAATTTCCCGGCCAGCGAAAGGGTATCTTGCGGCGTGAGTGGGGATAGCTTCATGCGCAGGACCAGGGGGCTACGCTCCAACAACTGTAGCAACGGTCGGCGATCGGGCGGCAAATCTTCAGGCCGGTAAAGGCCAAAGATCAGCAAAGGCACATTGGTGATCCGCCGCGCCAGATCGGCCAGCCATTCCCAGGTTTGCGTATCTGCCCAGTGGAGATCGTCGAGGATGAGATGAAGGGGTGCAGTAACCTGTTCCGCCATGGAGAGGAGAAGGTTCGCCAGCGCCTCGCGCAGAATGCCCAAACCGCTCTCGCCCCCTTGAGGTAGGTAAGGGAACAACCGACGGACTTCCGGCAAAAACGAGGCTAGCGCGGCAATCCAGGCCGACGGTTGAGTGCGCTGCGCAAGCAAGGTTTGCTGGACCAGGGGATTTTCACCGAACGCTTGATGAAGCGGCGCTAAAGGGGACATGCTTTCCAGCTCATAGCACACGCTATAGAGAATGGCTGTCTCGGGATGGCGAGAAAGATATTCCTGCACCAGGCGCGTTTTGCCGATCCCAGCCTCCCCGGCCAACAAAAGCAATTGGCCGTGTTTTTCCTGAGCCTGTCGATAGAGATTTTCCAGCAGAGCCAATTCTTCTTGCCGGTTGACCAGTGGGATATTCGGCAAGCTCGGCAAGCGCATGGTGCGCGGCGGGCGAACGATGCGCACCGAAGGTGCAGCTTGCCCGTTTGTTTCCAGCGGCAAGCGTGCATCTCCTTGACGAATAGCTTGAGCCAGTGCCTGTGTTTCGGCCATCGGCTCAGCGCCCAATTCTTCTTCCAGGAAGCGCACCAGGTTCTGATATTCGGTCAAGGCGCGTGCTCGATCCCCTTTCAAGGCATAGAGCAACATTAGCCAGCGACGTGCTTCCTCATCGAACGGCTCCTGCGAAACCCAGCGCCGGGCATATTCCAAAGCCGCATCGTAATCCCCCTGGCTATGCAAGCGGGCGATGGTCTTTTCCAGCGCGCTCAGGTACAGGCGCCGAAATTGCTCCCGAGGGGCAACACACCACTCATCATAAAGGTCTTCCAACAAATCGCCGCGATAAAGATCGAGCGCACGGCGAACTTCCTCTAACGAGGCTTCGGCGCGCATCCCATGCTGGAAGTCCTCCACGTCCACCCAAATCGCCGCATCGGGATTGACGCGCAGCATATTCCCATCGGCCAGGATCAGTTCCCCCTGCGGATCGATGGGGCCCAGCGTCAGCCGCAAATGGTGAAGATATTGCCGCAGATTGCGCCGTGCCGCGCTCTCGGTGACTCGCGGCCAAAAAAGAAAGGCCAAGCGGCGGCGATCGATCGTTTCGCGTCGATTGAGCAGGAGATAGGCCAGCAAAGCCCTCGTTGTCGGCGACCCCAGGTCGAGGGGACGCTCATGGGCATCCGTCACCGTGAAGGTGCCGAACAATCGGGCAAACAACAGCATTTCACCCCATCGGATAGCGCATGCGTTGGCCGCCGATGACGTGCAGGTGGAGATGGAAAACGATCTGATTGGCGTCCGGGCCGTTGTTGACGATCAAACGAAAGCCGCTTTGAGCAATCCCTTCTTTTTCGGCCACCCAGCGCGCCGCCAACAACATTCGACCCAAGATCATCTGGTCTTCTTCGGTAGCTTCACTGATCGCAGCAATGTGCTTGTTCGGCACGATGAGCACGTGCACCGGAGCGACCGGCCGAATATCGCGGAAAGCGCTCACCCACTCATCCTGATAGACCATCTGTGCCGGCGCTTCGCCTTTGATGATGCGACAAAAAATACACGAAGACATGCTTCACCTCACCATCGGGAAATTTCATCGCGGCAGAGCACACAATCTGCCGTTCAAGGATTTTCGCTCTCAAAGGGATAACGGAAAGCGTAAGGCAAAAGCGCCTCGAGGGTAGTTTCCATCACGAGATCCTCGCGGGAATTGGCAATCAAGATGAGCATCTGGGAGCCGAATTCCGCCAGCACTTGGCGGCAGAAGCCACAAGGCGTGCCGCCGTTTTCGGTGACGACGGCAATGGCACGGAAACGGCGCGCCCCTTCGGAAACAGCTTTGTAAACGGCCACCCGCTCGGCACACACCCCGTTCGGATAGGAAGCATTTTCCACATTGACGCCGGTAAAAATGCGCCCATCATCGGTGAGCACTGCGGCGCCTACCACGTAGCCGGAATACGGTGCATAGGCGTTGCGGCGCACCTGATTCGCTAAACGGATCAACTCACGGCGTTGTTCAGGAGTCAGATTCATCGTTTTTCCTTTTTGGCAAAAGTTTCCGAATGGCGCGTGCCGGCACTCCCACTACCAAAGTATCTTCCGGCACGTCCTTCGTGACGACGGAGCCGGCGCCGGTGCGTGCCCGATCGCCAAGTCGTACTGGGGCTACCAACATGGTATCCGAGCCGATAAAGACCTCTTCCCCCACCCAAGTGGGATGTTTCTTTTCGCCATCATAGTTGCAGGTGATCGTGCCGGCGCCGATATTAGTATTTGCCCCGATGGTGGCATTGCCGATATAGGAGAAATGCCCCATCTTGACGCCCGGTCCCAGGTAGGAATCTTTGACTTCGCCAAAGTTACCCATGTGCACGCCCCGGGCCAGATGTGCCCCTTTGCGCAGCCGGGCAAAAGGTCCGATCTCGACCTCGTCCTCGACAACAGCCCCTTCGAGCACCGACATACGGATGTGGCAGCGTGCCCCGATTTGCGTATCCCGCACCCAGGTATTCGGACCGATCTCACAAGCCTCGCCGATGCACGTTTGGCCTTGCAGGAAGGTATTTGGCCAGATCACCGTATCGCGCCCGATGGTAACATCCGGTTCGATATACGTTGTTTCCGGATCGATGATGGTAACGCCGTTGAGCATGTGGTGAGTATTAATGCGCCGGCGCATGGCGCGCTCGGCCTCGGCCAGATGGAGACGGGTATTGATGCCAATCGTCTCTTCCATATCTTCCAAGAGCACAGTCTCTACCTGCAAACCATCCCGAACGGCCAGCCCGACGGTATCGGTGAGGAAATATTCGCCTTTGGGAGAAAGAGGAATGCGTCGCAGAGCCTCCCAAAGCCATTCGGCACGGAAACAATACGCCCCCACGTTCAGTTCCTGAATGCGCAATTGCTCCGGCGTGGCCACGGCCTCTTCGATAATCGCCTGAACGCTGCCCTGTGCATCCCGCAAGATACGTCCGAAGCCACGCGCCTGGGGCGAGATGACGGTGAGCAGGGTCAATGGGCCTGCGTTCTGCTTCTGGCGCTCCACCAAAGCCTGCAACGTTTCCGGGCGCAGCAGGGGCATATCGCCATAGGTGACCAGGACGTATTCGGCTTCCTCGCGAATGAGCGATTCAGCCTGAAGCACGGCATGGGCCGTGCCCAAGGGAGGGTGCTGCAGGGCAAAGCGCGCCCGCTCTCCGACCCGTTGCCGCACCTGCTCTGCCCCGTGGCCGATAATGACAACCGGCTTGGAATCGGTGACGGCAGCCGTGGCCTCAAGAGCATAGAAGATCATTGGACGTCCACAAAGGGGGTGCAAAACTTTCGGCAACGCCGACTTCATGCGCGTCCCCTGACCGGCGGCCAGAATGACAGGAATAACGCTCATCGCACCTCACAAAACATACAGGCCTGGCGGAGGGCGCAGGCCTGGGATCAACGCGCCCCCGAGGGGGCCGGAGAACAATCGAGCCGGGGCGCTCGGATTCGAACCGAGACCAACAGATCCAAAGTCTGTGGTGCTGCCGTTACACCACGCCCCAACGTAGCGCTATTTTATCACGGCATAGGGTGAATGACAAGAAAAACGGGATGGATACTTGGATGAACCAAAGGGGATGGTTGCAAATAATTGCGGCAATCTCTACCGCCTCCACTGCCAACCATCCCCGTTTCACTACGGTCCACGGTCTATTCCACCACAATGTTCACCAATCGCTTCGGAACAACAATGATCTGCCGCGGTTCCTTACCATCCAGGAACTTGCGTACGCCAGCAGCCGCCAGGGCAGCCGCTTTGATCGTCTCCTCATCCGCATCGGCCGGAACGGTGATCCGATCGCGCACTTTGCCGTTCACCTGCACAGGCAGGGTAAGCATTTCCTCGCGCGCTGCCTCTTCATCTACTTGTGGCCAAGGCTGTTGATGGATCGAATACGGTTTACCGAGCACTTCCGTCCACAGTTCTTCGGCGATATGCGGACAAACCGGTGCCAACATGCGCAGGTAAATATCCACCGCTTCCGAACATTCCGCCGAACCGCCCGCACCCTGATCGAAAGCTTTTTGCATCGCGTTGAGCAATTCCATCAGCGAGGAGATGATCGTGTTGAACTCAAAATTCTCAAAATCGCGCGTCACCGAACGCAGGGTCTGATGCACCTTGCGCCGCAGCGTGCGTAAGGTCTCGGCAGAAGCGGTGCTCGAAGAGGGTACAGGAGTCGTGAAGAGCGTCCAGACGCGTCGCAGCCAGCGATGGGTACCTTCGATCCCGGCATAGGACCAGGGGCCGCCCTGATCCCAACGGGCGAAGAACATCAGGTAGGCACGTACCGTATCAGCGCCGTAGCGATTCACCAGATCATCCGGGGCAACGACATTGCCGCGCGATTTGGACATTTTCTCTCCATCCTCGCCTAGCACCATGCCCTGATTGCGCAGTTGGATCATCGGCTCCGGACCTTTGGTGATCCCCATATCGCGACAGGCTTTGTGGAAGAAACGGGTGTAGATCAAGTGCATGGTCGCGTGCTCGATCCCACCCGTATAGGTATCCACGGGCATCCAGTACTCGTATTCTTTCGGATCAAAGGGGTACTTATCGTAATGCGGGCTGAGATAGCGCAGGTGATACCAGGAGGAGCACATGAACGTATCCATAGTATCGGTCTCGCGCTCGGCAGGACCACCACATTGCGGACAAGTGGTTTGCTTCCAGGTAGGATGGAATTTGAGCGGGCTTTCGCCGGTCGGGCGCCATTCCACGTCATCTGGTAACAGGACCGGTAGCTGATCCTCGGGCACCGGGTTCCAGCCGCACGTTTCGCAGTAGATCATCGGAATGGGTGCTCCCCAGTAGCGTTGCCGGGAGATCAGCCAATCACGCAGCTTGTAGGAGACATCAAAATGTCCAATCCCCTTTTCTTCCAGATAGCGGATGACGGCCACGATGCCGGGATTCTTGCTGCCCTTCTCCTCGTTGACCCGTGTTCCGCTCAATGGACCGGAACGCACCATCACACCGCCACCCGTATAGGCTTCGGTCATCGTTGATCCATCCAACAGCGGCTCGATCGGGTTGCCCTGTTCATCCACCGGCTGGATGACCGGGACAATCGGCAGGTTATACTTGCGCGCAAAGGCAAAATCGCGCTTATCATGGGCCGGGACGGCCATAATGGCACCCGTGCCATAGGTCATCAGCACGTAATCGGCAATCCAGATCGGAATGCGCTCTTCGTTGACCGGGTTGATGGCATAGCCGCCGGTAAAGACGCCCGTCTTTTCCTTGTCCGCGGCTTCCCGTTGAATATCAGATTGACGCGCTGCCTGGAATTGATAGGCTTCCACCGCTGCCCGTTGCTCAGGCGTCGTGATCTTTTCGACCAGCGGATGCTCCGGCGCTAGCACCATGAAGGTCGCGCCCCAAAGCGTATCGGGACGGGTGGTGAAGATTTCGATCGGATCGCCTTGCTCGGTGTGGAAAGTCACCGAAGCACCTTCGGAGCGTCCGATCCAGTTCGTTTGCAGCACGCGCACCCGTTCCGGCCAATCCAGCGGGCTGAAATCGAGCAATTCTTCGGCATAGCGCGTGGTACGGAAGAACCACTGCTCCAATTCTTTGCGCACGACCGGCGTGCCGCAGCGTTCACAGTGACGATCTTCGCCCCATACCTGCTCGCGCGCCAAAGTGGTGTTACAGGTGGGGCAAAAATCCACCGGTGCCTTTTTACGATAGGCTAGGCCATGCTTATAGAGCTGGATGAAGAACCATTGCGTCCAGCGATAGTATTCCGGATCGCTGGAAATGGCCTCACGCTCCCAATCAAACATGGCGCCCATGCTACGTAACTGACGGCGCATGCGCTCAATGTTTCGATACGTCCACTCCTTCGGATGAATGCCATGCTTGATAGCAGCATTCTCCGCCGGCAGGCCGAACGCATCGAAGCCCATCGGGAACATCACGTTATAGCCGCGCATGCGCATGAAGCGGGCGCGCGCATCCGAAGGGGTCATGGCATACCAGTGACCGATGTGCAGATCACCACTCGGATAGGGGAGCATGGTCAGAGCATAATGTTTTGGACGGGAGGGATCGATCACGGCGCGATACAGACGATCGGCCTCCCATTTTTCTTGCCACTTTTTCTCGATCGCTTGGGGCTGATAAGGACGAGTCATTCTCACTCATCTCCTTTATGGATTTACAAACGTCAACCAACCGAAGCGGTCCGGTTTTTCACCGCTCACGATGGCAAAGAATTCGTCCTGAATGCGCTGCGTAATCGGCCCACGCCCACCATTGCCGATCGGCACACGGTCCACCGAGCGCACCGGAGTGATCTCGGCGGCGGTGCCAGTGAAGAAGATCTCATCGGCCACATACAGCATTTCGCGCGGGATATTCTCCTCGCGGACGCGATAGCCCATATTCTGAGCCAGTGTGATCGCATAATGGCGGGTGATCCCCATCAACGCCGAGGCCGCCACAGGTGGGGTGAAGATTTCGCCCCGATAGACGACGAAGATGTTTTCGCCACTACCTTCGCTGACAAAACCGTTCACGTCCAAGGCAATTCCTTCGACAAAACCATAATCGGCGGCTTCCATAGCCACAAATTGCGAGTTGACATAATTTCCACCGGCCTTGGCCATGGGAGCGAACGTATCGGTTGCCATGCGGCGCCAGGAAGAGACCATCACATCCACTCCCTTCTCGATAGCCTCGGTGCCGAGATAGCGTCCCCATTCAAACGTGATGATCACCACATGGGTCGGGCAGGCGCGGGCATTCAGACTGAACGTTTCGCTGCCACGAAAGGCAAGCGGACGGATATAGCATCCCTGATGACGATTGCGGCGAACAGTTTCCAAGACGGCATCTTCGAGTTGTTCGATGGTGAATGGAATATGGATGCGCATGATCTTGGCCGAATCGAAAAAGCGTTGCAGATGAGGTCGTAGCCCAAGGATGGCCGGTCCGCGCGGCGTGGAATAGGCGCGAATGCCCTCAAAAATGCTCGAACCGTAGTGTAGAGCGTGGGCAGTCACATGCACATTGGCCGCATCCCACAGAACGAATTGGCCATCGAACCAGATGAATTCAGATTTTGGAATCGGCATACGAACCTCCTAGGACAATAGTAGGATTAAACCGGCCCGCGGATGGGCAGAAGTCTATGGCAAGGTATGCAAAAATCCCTCCGTCTCAGGGACGAAGGGATCTCCGCGGTACCACCCTGATTCGGCAGAAGGTTACAGGGACGCTTCGGCCGCATCTTTTTGGCTATAACGGGCCACCCGGTTATGGCTACTCTCGGTTTCACCACAACGGCCTGCCTGACGGCGATCGGCGAGTTCGGTCTTTTGGTTTTGGCGCTCCCGCCGGGCGCCTGCAGGGCTTCCACCTCGCTCTCCCTGCTCGCTGCCGGGATGACCTACTACTCCGATCCTGGCCTTCGGAAAAAGACCGTTGCGCTTTTGCGCTACAGTCTTGGTAGGTGGACCCAGAGGGATTCGAACCCTCGACCTTCTCAATGCCATTGAGACGCGCTCCCAACTGCGCTATGGGCCCAAATTTACACTTTCCCAGTGGACCTGAGGGGATTCGAACCCCTGACCTCCTCAGTGCGATTGAGGCGCTCTCCCAACTGAGCCACAGGCCCTGGCAGGCAGGTGTGATTTTAAACGAGGATGGGCCGATTTGTCAAGCATCTGTGATTTGGAAAACATACTGACGAAGACTAGTTCTGCCTTGCTCACGTTGAAAAGCCTTCGGGACGTTGTGCATTACATTTCCAATCGAGCCAGAATTTCGGGCGGGACCTTTTCCCGCAAGTGCGGATAAGCCTCCAGAATGCGTGCAATATCTGCTAGATCTTTCTGTCGCTTGCTGCCGCGCCGCTCCACATCCATCACCGCCCAAATTTTCCCCTGCAAAACATCTTCCAGGCGGGCAACAGGCAATCTCATGCCCAGCACTTCGGCTTCGGAGGCGCCATCTACAAAAGCCCGGTAACGCTCATCGGTCTGAATCTGCACCCGCAAATCAGAACCAGGCAAGGAGATGTTCAGGCTATGGGGAAAACGCCGCACATGGAAATGCTCTGCCAAGCGTTTTTCTAACTCTTCGAGGGAATCCACTGCCACCGCCAGGTCCAAATCCAGGCTGACCAGCGGTTCCACATAAGCGTTCACGGCCTGCCCGCCGATCACGCAAAAACGAATCCCTTGCGCTTGCAAAAAACCAATCAACGATTCGAGCAGGTTGGCGGTATCCATGGTAATCGTTTTCCAAAAGATCAAGGCTTTCATAGGCGTAAGCTGACATGCATTATACGATAAATTTTTGCCAACGCGCCAACCAACGCGAACTCTGCTGGACGGCACATGCTGCAGAGCCCGCTGGTGCTCAAGATTCTAGCAAGCAGCATCCTTTAAGGTGAGCGGATTTCCCTGTCCTAAGCAACGGCTTGATCCCAATGGATAACAACACAGGCAGCCTGGGTTTGCCTTTCCCACGCTGCCTGGAGTAAGCCGCAAAAGGCGGGATAGCGGAGATAATTTCTGAAGCCTCGCTATCTGGCGGCAGATTGTTCGACGTTATGTCCCCTCTTCCCACGAGGAAAGATAGCGCAATTGCTCTTCGGTCAGCGTATCGATCTCGATCCCCATGGAACGTAACTTTAGGCGGGCAATCTCTTTGTCAATTTCTTCTGGAACCGGGTAAACGCGCTTCTCAAGCTTGCTACCATATTTGACCATGTACTCCGCCGAAAGGGCCTGATTGGCAAAAGACATATCCATCACCGAGGCCGGATGGCCTTCCGCCGCGGCCAGGTTGATCAGGCGTCCTTCACCCAGCAGGTTAATGCGCCGTCCATCGGGAAGCACATACTGTTCCACGAAGGGGCGCACCAGTTTCTTCTCTACTGCCATGGTCTCCAGGACAGGAATGTTGATTTCAACATTGAAGTGACCAGAATTTGCCAAAATAGCGCCATCTTTCATGACTTCAAAATGGTGGCGATCGATCACGTTAATATCCCCGGTGACGGTACAGAAAATATCGCCGATGCGTGCTGCTTCGCTCATCGGCATCACTTCGTAACCATCCATCACCGCTTCCAACGCCTTCAACGGATCCACTTCTGTGACAATGACGATTGCGCCCATCCCGCGCGCCCGCATCGCCAACCCTCGACCACACCAGCCATAGCCAGCGACAACGAAGCGCTTTCCGGCCAAGAGCACATTCGTAGCACGAATAATGCCATCAATCGTGGATTGACCGGTGCCATAGCGGTTATCGAAAAAGTGCTTGGTCATCGCATCGTTGACCGCGATCACCGGGAAATGCAACATTCCATCCGCCGCCATGGCACGCAGGCGGATCACGCCGGTGGTCGTCTCTTCTGTGCCGCCGATGACGTTGGGAAGCAGCTCACGGCGCTCCTTGTGTAACGTCGAGACCAGGTCGGCACCATCGTCCATGGTCAGATGAGGCTTATGGTCCAGAGCGGCGGCGATATGCCGATAGTAGGTGACGTTATCTTCGCCTTTGATGGCAAATACCGGAATTTCCCAATACTGCACCAGCGCAGCGGCTACGTCATCCTGGGTTGAAAGAGGGTTGGATGCGGTCAAGACGACATCCGCGCCACCCTCCTGTAGGGTACGCATTAGATTGGCCGTTTCAGTGGTGACGTGCAAGCAAGCCGAAATGCGAATTCCCTTGAGTGGCTTCTCACGGGCAAACCGTTCACGAATTTGGCGCAGGACGGGCATCTCGCGTTCGGCCCATTCGATCCGCCGACGCCCTCCTTCGGCAAGATGAATATCTTTGATATCGTACTGTTGCATCCTATTGCTCCTAAAGGGTGGTGGTTTGAATTTTTTCGGAAGATTGCAAGAAAACGTTCAACTGTCCGTTGTCATCGAAATGCTGGCGAAAACGGGCAACGAATTCTTCTGGTGTATAAGCGTGATTCTGAGTCCCTTGCTGCTCCAAGCAATAAACCGCCGCCAGGGCACCGACCTTGCCACAGAGTTCCCAATCTAAGCCTTGACTATAGGCAGCCAGGAAACCGCCACGGAACGCATCCCCTACTCCGGTCGGGTCTACGACCTGACGCTCAGGGACAGCAGGAATGAAATATTCCGCATCAGAAGTGTAAATATTGGCACCTTCTTTGCCGCGAGTGACCACTACGACTTCAACATGCCGGAGCATTTGGCGTAAATCCCAGCCGGTCTTGCGAGAGATCAGGCCAAACTCATAATCATTGACGAACAGGAAGCGCGCCCCTTCCATATCACGCGCCAATTCAGAGCCCTCCAAGCGCAAGACTTGCTGACTCGGATCGTAAAGGTACGGGATGCCCAATTCGCGGCATTCGGCGGCAAAATTTTTCATCGCATCCGGAGCATTGGGTGAGATCACCACCAAATCCGGACGGGGCGACACTTCCTTGATCGCTTGCGTGGCAGCAAAGGCCATGGCGCCGGGGTAAAAGCTGGCAATTTGGGCATTCGCCCGATCCGTAGTAGCGAAGAAGGAAGCGGTGAAAACACCGGGGATGGTCTTAATCAGCGAGGTATCGATCCCCTTTTCTTCGAGCCATTGACGGTATTCACCAAAATCTTCGCCTACGGTAGCCATAACGCGCGTCCGCTTTCGGAGCAAAGCCATGGTATAAGCAATATTCGGCGCCACTCCTCCCCGCTGACGGGTCATGGAATCCACCAGGAAAGAAAGGCTGATGGATTCGAGGCGTTCGGGCAGGATCTGTTCTTTGAAATGCCCCGGAAACGTCATCAGATAGTCATAAGCGATCGAGCCAGTGAGCAAAATGTCCATATTTTTCCTACACACTCAAAGAGATTGGCGCCGCACGGCGCGAGGGAGATTTTCCTCGAAAGGTGGATAAACGATCCCATTTTCGGTCACGATGGCCGAAATCAGACGCGCCGGGGTGACGTCAAAAGCTGGATTGCGCGCCTTGGCATTTGGCGGAGCGATCGGTTCACCTTGAAACTGCAAGCCGAGCACCTCGCTTGCCGGACGCATTTCAATCGGAATTTCCTCGCCACGAGGAAGGGAAAGATCCACGGTAGAGGTCGGCACCACGGCATATACAGGCACACCATTGTCTTTCGCTGCCAAAGCTAGCATATAAGTACCAATCTTATTCGCCACATCGCCATTTGCTGTTACCCGATCGGCACCGAAAAAGACCTTCTGCACTTCACCTCGTCGCAGGAAAAAGCCAGCCGCGTTATCGCTGATGATCTCATAAGGAATGCCATATTGTTCCAATTCCCAGGCCGTCAGCCGCGCACCTTGCAAACGCGGGCGCGTCTCATCTACCAGCACGTGAATGCGTTTGCCTTGTTCATGAGCCATGCGGATCACGCCCAGCGCCGTTCCCCAATCTACGGTGGCCAGAGCGCCGGTATTGCAATGATGGATGATCGTATCCCCATCTTCGATGAGCGTCGCACCGTATTCAGCCATGCGACGGTTTACTTCTACATCCTCATCGGCAATGCGCTGCGCTTCTTCGAGTGCCAGCTCGCGCAGGCCGTTTACCGGAGCAGTGGATTGCTCAAGCACGCGTAGGATGCGATCCACAGCCCAGGCCAGATTGACGGCGGTCGGGCGAGCAGCTTTCAGCACTTGTGCCGCCTGCTGTAGATCTTCCAAAAAGGCTTTCCGCTCGGCAGCTTTTGAATGCAAGGCCGCTAATGCCATGCCAAAACCCGCCGCCGCGCCGATGGCGGGTGCACCCCGCACCACCATCTTGCGAATCGCTTGAGCGACTTGATGATGATCCGAAAAGGCAATAATTTCAAAACGCGCCGGCAAATGGCGCTGATCGATCATGCGTAAGGTATTTGTGGAGTAATCCCAAAAGACAGATCGCATATGCACACCAAAAAGCGCTCCCTCCAGAGAGCGCCGGATTATGAGCGATGCAATTTTAACATGTAATCCGAGGTTTGTAAACCTTTCCATAAAACACAAAAGCAGGGTCCTGCAAACAGAACCCTGCTTTTTGATTTGTGGGCCAAACGTGATTACTTAAGCGCGTTGTTAATGCGGCTGAACACGTTGCCGATGATCGGGCCGAGGAACGTGAGAACAGCAATCACAACAATGGCTACCAAAACGAGAATCAACGCATACTCGACCAGACCCTGGCCCTTCTCCTTGCGAGCGAATAACATGGCTTTCACCTCCTTTCCGGGTGTAGGATTCTCCAGGAAAACCTGGATTTGATTGCAATTTTACTCAAAGCTGCCAAGAAGTCAAGAGAAAGAGCCTCTCAAAACTGTAAGTAATGACTTCAGTGATGAAATTGTAATGCTGTGAGTGATGGCATACAGCGAATTGTAGACCGTAGAATAAACATATGGACCAAGCAAGAATGATCCTCAAGCCGCAAGCAACGGGATGGTGAAATGCACGCGCGTCCCCTTGCTAGGTGCGGTATCTACATCGAAGCTGCCACCGGCTTTTTCCACGCGTTCCCGCAATAGCTTCAATCCTAGCCCGGAACCCTGGAGAGCCTCATGAGGATCAAAACCCTTGCCGTTATCATCCACCGTGACCCGGATCATCTGCTCGCCAAAATCCAAAGTTATTTTCACCAGGGTAGCCTGGCTATGGCGCACGGCATTACCAAGCAACTCTTGAATGGCACGGAAAATCAGAACCTCCAAGTAGTTCTCAAAGCGCCGCTCGGAGCCGGCCACCGTCACGTTGACCTCGATCCCGTGTTGCTCCTTGATCGCCTCCGCATAGCGACGAATGGTCGGCACAAGCCCCAGGTCATCGAGCATCATCGGGCGCAGCTCAAAGATAAAGTTGCGCACCTTCTGAAAGGTGCTCATGGCGCTTGCTTTGAGATTGAGCAGCTCCTGCCGCGCCTGAGCCGGATCGATCTCCATCAGACGCATGGCGATCTCGGCCTGGAGAATGAAATTGGAAAGCGCCTGCGCCGGACCGTCGTGCATCTGACGCGATAGGCGTTGACGCTCCGCTTCCAACGCGTTGAGCAACATCTGTAAGTCGGCCCCCTCCGAAGCAGATTGGGGTGCGCTTGGTAGGCGATTTTCCTGATTTTCCAAGACATAGCGTAACAGGTCACGATAGCGCTCCAGATGCATCTTATCGCTCTGCAGCTTCTCCAGTTGCCCACGCATGACAAACAGGCGCTGCTGCGCATCGAGCGCCGATTGATAGGCCATGCGCCATTCGCCCAATGGAGTCGTATCACCCATCTGCTGTAGATGGGCAGTGATTGTGGCATTACGCTGGCTCAGCTTTGCCACCTCAACTTGGCTTTGTTCGATCAACAGCGAGATTTCGCGCAGGGCACGTTCGGTTTCTTCCAGCTCCGCACGAAGATCGATCGGCTGGACATCGGTAGAGGGTTGAGGAAGAGCATCGGGTACCATGTTGACGGGAAACTCCTTACAGATTATTGGGATACCTTGCGTAGATCGTTCAACTTGACCCATCCGAGATAAAGCGCTTGACTTACGGCCTGGGTACGATCAGAAACACCCATTTTACGCAAGATGGCCGTGACGTGATTCTTCACCGTTTGCTGGCTGATCCCAAGGATTCCAGCGATCTCTTTATTGCTGGCACCACATACGAGTAGCCGCATCACCTGAAATTCGCGTTTGGTCAAGGGAGTATAGGGATAACCGGGATCTCGGTCATAGCGGGCATTCCCTATCTGCTCCTGCATCCAGCGGGTGGCCTCTTCTTCATTCATCAGACGGCCGAGAAAAACATATCCGCCATCGGCAATCCAACGTACGTAATGAACCAACTTACGAGGTTCTATATCTTTCGATGCATAGCCTGCCGCTCCATTCATTGCAACGTGAACGGCCTGCTCGAGAACGTCATAACCGTTCAAAATCAAAACACGCGTTGGTAGGTGCTGACAGCGTACCTGATAGGTCACCCATTGGCCATTCCAACGCGACAAGTTGATATCCATGACCACCACTTTGGGCAAAAGTCTGGCGATCATCTCCAACGCTTGTTCACCATCCACGGCCTCGGCTACTATCTGAATATCCGGCTCCAGCGCCAGTGCTTGAACCAGCCCAAGACGGAAAATCGGGTAATCATCAACAATAAGGACCGATATCATCGATTCACAGAAAGAAACTCGTGATAAGATCAGACCGTAGACCGTGGACCGTGTGTAGTGTAGATGGACGGTGAATCGTGAATCGTGGAGAATGGGACGACGCGTTTTGCTTTGATCTAAGTATAGCATATTTCGGCGATGAAAAAGCGCACTAAAGGTAACGGGAAGGTCATTTCCCTGGGGTTGCGTCACCAGCGGCTGGAGCTGGGAGCGGGTTCCGCTTCTATCTATCACCTGGCACAGCTGGATGATTATGCCGACCTGGGGCGCAAGGCATTTCCTCATCGCCCTCCCTTTCGGCTGGCTTTACGGGCACGGATTTCGCACGAAGAAATCCCCGGTACATGGGGATTCGGCTTATGGAATGATCCGTTTGGCTTTTCACTCGGCTTCGGCGGAAGCCCGCTTCGCTTTCCGACCCTGCCACAGGCAGCATGGTTTTTCCACGCTTCGCCGGAAAACTATCTCTCTTTCCGCGAGGATTTGCCGGCCCATGGATTTTTGGCCCAGGTCTTCGCCGGGCATTTCGGGTGGAGCACCCTTTTGGCTCTCGGATTGTTTCCCTTCGCTCCGAGAGAAGCTCGCTGCCGGTTGGCAACTTGCGTGGACGAGGCAGGTGCAAACATTAGCTGTCAGGTCACCGAGTGGCATCACTACGCGCTCACCTGGCAGCCAAACGGTGTGCAATTTGAGCTGGATGGTCGCGTCGTTTTTTCGGCGCCCGTTTCTCCCCGGCCACCCCTGGGGCTGGTGATCTGGATGGATAATCAATTTGCCGCCTGGCCTCCCGATGGACGGATGCGCAGCGGTTTGCTCCCTCTACCGCAGACCTACTGGATGGAGATCATCTTAGATGAGACGCTCGACGATTGAGTTCCGCGAATGTTGCAATCCGAATTGCGGATTGCGTTACCCGCGTGCGCCGCTCGAAACGGCCGGAGAATGGTGTCCGCGTTGCCTGGGCGAAACGCGCCTGGCCGCCGAACGCCTCTGGGAGGGACCCGAGGCCACTGCGCCCGCCAAACGGGCTACGCTGCCGCTCGAGGCGATGTTGGATAACGTGCGCTCGGCTTGGAATGTGGGCGCTATCTTCCGCACGGCAGATGGATTGGGGCTGCAGAAGATCTATCTATGCGGAATCACCCCCACCCCACCCCATGCCAGCATTCGTAAGACGGCGTTGGGCGCCGAAGAAGGGATAGAATGGGAATATGCATCCAATGCTGTGCAGCTGGCGAAAAAACTTAAAGCAGACGGAGCGCGACTCTGGGGGATCGAAGAGGGAGCGGAAACCGACTCGCTCGCAGCACTGCGCGAAGAAAGCCTAAGGGCCTCCGCAGCCGAAGGGTGGGCACAAAGTGCCCCGTCCTCTCCGAGCCGCAAAACCGACCACGCGCCGGGAAGGATCGGCAGCGGCGAAGGCACGGAGCTACGGGAGCACGCGGCTCCGATCGTCCTGATCTTAGGCAATGAGATCGCAGGCGTGGATCCGGAACTTTTGCAATTATGCGAAAAAGTGATCGCCATTCCAATGCGCGGGCGAAAGCGCTCGCTGAACGTGGAAGTAGCTTTTGCCCTGGCAGCATGGGAGATCGGTTTACTTTTGCGGAGGTAATATGCAGGAAAAAATTCGGGCAGTAGAGCAAGAATTGCGGCGATTGGTAAAGGATGTGCGCTTCGATTCGGCAACACGGTTGCTCTATAGCACGGATGCCAGCGCCTATCAGATTGTGCCGTTTGGCGTGGTGTTGCCCAAACATGTGGAAGAAGTGCAGGCGGTGCTGGAGGTGGCGAATCGTTACCAGTTGCCGATCCTGGCACGGGGCGCCGGAACTAGCCTGGCCGGCCAGGCAGTGGGAGAGGCACTGATCGTGGATTTTTCGCGTTACCTGAACCGAATTCTGGAGATCAACCCGGAAGAGGGGTGGGCACGTGTGCAACCGGGCGTGGTGTGCGATGCACTAATGGCGGCCGCCCGGCGCCATGGGCTGACCTACGGCAGCGAGCCGGCCTCTTCGGACCGCGCCACGTTTGGCGGCATGTTAAACAACAATTCAACCGGCGCGCACTCACTGCTTTACGGGATGACGGCCGATCAGGTGCTGAGCGCCGAGGTATTGCTCGCCGATGGCACGCGCACCCGCTTTGAGACGCTCAGCCCACAGGCTTGGAAAGAACGAATGCAACACCAAGGGCTGGAAGGGCAAATTTACTGCGGTGTGCAAAAATTGATCGAAAAATATGCCGAGGCCATTCGAGCCGGGTACCCACGCACCTGGCGAAGAGCCTCCGGATACTCGTTGAATTACCTGTTGCCACCACACGGCTTCACGGCAACACGTCCGGCTGGCTGGGATGATTCCCTTCCCTATCCGCGCGGTGGATTGAACTTGGCGAAGCTTCTGGCCGGCTCGGAGGGGACCTTGGCGGTTGTACTGGAGGCCACATTCCGTTTGGTACCGTTGCCGAAAAAGACCGGCTTGTGCGTTGTGCATTTTGAGAGCGTGGCGGCCGCAGCCGATGCTACTCCCCTGATCTTGGAAAGCCGCCCAACCGCAGTCGAATTGATGGACGATGTGATGATGCGCGCAACGCGTTCGGTGCCGGCCTATGCACGCATGCTTCGCTGGGTGCAAGGAGAACCGGGAGCAGTGCTGGTGGTGGAATTCGGTGGTGAGAGCGAAGCCGATGTGCTCGCCCAGATCGAAACCTTCGAAAAACGGATGCGAGGGCAAGGGATCGCCAGCGGATTCGTCCGCGCCATCACGGCGCAGGAGCAAGCGGATGTGTGGGGGGTGCGAAAGGTCGGACTGGGATTGCTCCTTTCGGTACGTGGGGATAGCAAACCGCTGGCATTCATGGAAGATGTGGCCGTGCCGGTGGAGCATCTTGGGACGTATGTGCGCGAGGTGGAGCGCATTTTCCGCCACTACGGGGTCGCTTCGGCCTATTATGCTCACGCTTCGGCAGGTTGTCTGCATATCCGTCCCTCGCTGAACCTGAAGACGCTTGAAGGAGTGCAGCAAATGCGGCAGATCGCCGAAGAAGTGTTGGAAGTGGTGATCCGCCTGGGCGGAGCGATGAGCGGCGAACACGGCGATGGGCTCTCCCGTTCGGTGTGGAACGAACGTCTCTTCGGCCATGAGCTCTATCAGGCCTTCCGCGAGCTCAAGCGAATTTTCGATCCGCAGGGTTTGCTCAATCCAGGGAAGATCGTAGATGCGCCGGATATGACCGAATTTCTGCGTTATGGCGGCGACTATCGTTCTCGTTCTTTCCCCACTCACCTGGACTTCAGCCTGGAGGTAGGCTTCAACGGCGCAGTGGAGCAATGCAACGGTGCGGGAGTCTGTCGCAAAACGACGGGGACGATGTGCCCTTCCTATCAAGCCACGCGCGAGGAGATGCATGCCACCCGCGGCCGCGCTAACCTGCTGCGCGCCCTGCTGACGCTTTCCCCCGAACGTTTTCCTTCCACCGCCCGACCGGAAGTTGAGCAGGCCGTTTACGAGGCATTGGACCTTTGTCTAGAGTGCAAAGGGTGTAAAGCGGAATGCCCTTCCGGGGTAGATATGGCAAAGATCAAGTATGAATATCTGGCGCAGTATTACGAGAAGCACGGCGCACCTTGGCGAGCGCGCTTTTTCGCCTACCTGCCACGCCTGGCGGATTGGGGCACTCCATTTGCGGCGCTGATCAATCATATAACCGATTGGCCGATAACACATCGCCTGAATCAGCGCCTGCTGGGCATTGCCGCCCAGCGCGCATTGCCCAAACTGGCACAACAGACTTGGAGAAACTGGGCAAACCGCCGGGAGGCTCGATCTTCTAACGGGCGGGGGCAGGTGGCGATCTTCGCCGATACATTTCACGATCACTTCCACGTCAGCGCCGGGAAGGCCTTGATCAACGTGCTGGAGGCTTTGGGATACGAGGTGATCCTACCGGAGCACCCCTGTTGCGGACGGACACTGATCTCGAAAGGTTTTCTGGAAGCGGCACGCAAAGCGGCCAAAGAGACGGTGCGAACGCTGGCACCTTTGGCCGAACGCGGCATTCCGATCGTGGGCATTGAGCCTTCCTGTCTGCTGACATTGCGGGATGAATACCGCGATCTGCTCCCAAACGAGCGGGAGCAGCAACTTGTTGCCGAACACACCTTTTTGCTGGAAGAATTCCTCGTCCGAGAAGTCGAAAGTGGGCAGTTAGACCCGAAAGCCCTGCGGAGCAAAAGCGCGCCGCGCATGCTGGTGCATACGCACTGCCATGAGAAAGCTCTGGTCGGCAGCGGCGCACTCTTGCAGGTTTTACGCTGGAGTGGTGCACAAGTGGAAGAAATCCCCAGCGGTTGCTGCGGCATGGCCGGCGCATTCGGCTACGAGGCCGAGCACTACGCCATTTCCCAGGCCATCGCCGAAGATCGGCTCTTGCCGGCCGCGCGTCAGGCAGATGCGGAAACGTGGATCGTGGCCTCGGGATTTAGCTGTCGTCAGCAGATCGAGCAGGGAAGCGGGCGGAGCGTGCTGCATCCGGCGGAGGCCTTGGAGAGGCTATTGAGGGAGGGTGAACAACAGCCGGTTGAAAGTAGCGCTTAGAGGCTAGGCGCTGCGTTGGAGCAGGGCACGCGTTAGACGATAGATCTCTTCGCCGGCCTCGCCCTGCGGATCGGCGCGGCGCAGGGCCTGCATGGCCAGATCGGTCATCTGATCGGCCGCGGCGCGCGTGTAGGCCTGAGCTCCTTCACGGATCAATTGCTCCGCCAAGTGGGGCACTTCCTCCGCCGTGATGTTCCCTTTTCGCCAACGGGCGGCAAAAAAGCCCCCTTGGGCCAAGCCGAAAACGACCGGCAAGGATTTTTTCCCGCTTAGCAAATCGCTGGCCGCCGATTTACCGGTCAGGGCCTCGTCACCCCAGATGCCGAGATAATCATCCTGCACCTGAAACGCCAAGCCGAGATAGTGACCATACTCCCGATAGGCCTCGGCAAGCTCTTCATCGGCGCCTGCAAAGAGTGCACCCATCCAGGTCGCGGTCGAAAGCAAAGCCGCCGTTTTCCCCGCGATCATGCGCCAATACTCTTCCAGCGTGATTTCGGAGCGGGACTCGTACGAAAGGTCCAAGAACTGGCCACGCGTCAGATCAAGGCAGGCATCCTGGAAAATTTGCGCGAGTCGCAGCGCCTGGGAAGCATCGAGGCGATTACCGATCTCTAACAACGCGCGTTGCGCCAGGATAAACATAGCGTCTCCGGCATTGATCGCCTGCGCAATGCCCCACTTCGTCCAAACCGTAGGGCGGCCGCGCCGCAATTCGGAGCGATCCTGAATATCATCGTGGATGAGCGAAAAATTGTGCACTAGCTCAACGGCCGCAGCCAACGGCAAGGCATAGCGCCATTCGCCTCCACAGGCGGAAACCGTTAGCAAAAGCAAAAGCGGACGGATGCGTTTCCCTTGGGCTTGCGCACCTGCGCCTTCACCGCTCCAACCCATATGGTAGGTGAGCATTTCATGGAAAGGTGCCATATCTTGCAAGCGCGAAACTTGACGCTGCAATTCTTGTTCCAACGCTTCCAGAATGACGGATGAGTTCATAACGGGCTCTTCTCCAAGAGAGTGGGATTGAGATCGGCAAGCGAGGCCGCGCCACAAGCAAACATGGTGACCTGAATTTGGCGCGCCACCAGACGGATGGTTTCAACAACTTTCTCGCTAGAAACGACGGCCGCCTTCAGGAAAGGCCCGGCCATACCACCAAGCGTAGCTCCTAGGGCGAGGCACTTGGCGATCTCGAGGCCATTGCGCAAGCCACCCGAAGCAAAAATCATCATCTGCGGTGCGACGCGACGCACATTGAGGATGGATTGCGCCGTCGGAATGCCCCATTCGACGAACGTAGCGGCCAATTCGCGAGTGAACTCATCGGGCGCGCGGTACATTTCCACCTGAGACCAAGATGTACCGCCAGCGCCGGCCACGTCGATCGCCGCCACTCCGGCCTCCGCCAGCTGACGGGCTGCCCGTTCGGAGATGCCCCACCCGACTTCTTTGACGATGATCGGGACCTCCAAAGCCCGGCAAACGGCTTCGATCTTACGCGTTAGGCCGGCAAAGCGCGTATTCCCATCCGGCTGAAGGGCTTCCTGCAGCGGATTGAGGTGCAGGATCAACGCCTGCGCTTCGATCATCTCGACAGCGCGGCGGCACTCGTCAATACCGTAACCGTAATTCAATTGCACCGCGCCCAAATTGGCGAAGATCAAAGCATGAGGCGCCACCCGGCGCACCACGCGAAACGTTTCGGCCAGTTCGGCATGTTCCAGCGCTGCGCGCTGCGATCCGACCCCCATCGCTACGCCGGTGACCTCAGCCGCTTCCGCCAAATGTCGATTGATCGTCAGCGCCTTTTCGGTGCCGCCGGTCATCGAACTGATCAGGATCGGAGCCCTTAACCGCACGCCAAAAAGCTCCAACGAGAGATCCACCTCTTTCAGATCGAGTTCCGGCAACGCTTGATGAATAAAATGATACTGCTCGAGGCCGTTCGTACGCGCCGAACGCACGTCCTCTTCAAGGTTGATGCGAATGTGATCGGCTTTTCGTTGATCGATAGACGTAACTTTTGCCATAGATTCGTGTTCCTGTTTGACAGATGCGCTTCAGAATCAACGCTTGCCTCTGCCTGCAACTCGGGGCAAACGTCAGATGTGTGGGATTGACAGAAATCAAAGAGCGATTACAATAAGGCCAGTGTTCGTAATCACTTCAGGAGGATCATCATGTCCAACACATTCGAAGAAGTCAAGAAAATCATTGTTGATCTGCTCGGCGTGGACGAAAGCAAGGTGACGCCGGAAGCGCGGTTCCGTGAGGACCTGGAGGCCGATTCCCTCGATCTGGTCGAACTGATCATGGCCTTTGAAGATAAATTCGGGGCCGAGATCAGCGACGAAGATGCCCAGAAGATCACCACCGTCGGCGAGGCAGTCGCCTACATTGACGCCCATCGCTAGAGCAACACAGTCGATTATACAGGAAAGCCGCTCGAAAAGGGCGGCTTTCTGGTTTGACTCGGAAAGAGTAGAGAAACAACGACACGCCGAGCTGACAGAGCGGTGATTCACCGCCGTGCAGCAAACGGCAATTGCCGAGCGCGCCACCGCATAAACCATTCTCCAGATCCAACGACGGATCCATCCGCCTTAGCCTGCTTCATCTCCGTGTCTGTCCGTGTCCTATTTGGCTCAGACCTATGCAGTAGGACATGGGCTTTGCAGTAGAGTCAAAAATAGTTTTTGTAGTAGCCTCTAAAATGATAAAATTCATCCAAGCCTCGACCTCCCCTTGGAGATCCTATGAACCGTCTATCAGATTGGTTAATCGGCACCACTTTAGCCCTAACCCTGCTTGGCGTAACCCTGACAGGCACAGTTCTCCACCGTCCCTGGTTGTTTTCGGTGATTGCCTGGTTTATGCTCCTGGTATATGTGCTCTACTCTTTTGTTGTGCGAAACAGATTTTTGACCCATCTCCTTCTGTTTGCCCTCGCCGCCGATCTTCCTCAACTGCTCGTGGACTGGTACCACGTGCGCGTGGTCAAAACCCTGATCTACGATTACGCCTTCTTCCGCATCTGGGAAACGCCGGATTACATCCTGGCCGGTTGGGGATTTGCCTTCTTCCAGCTTGGCTACCTTCTGCGACGCCTGGCACCCCGCTTCGGCTGGTTTCCACTCAGCCTGGTCATCACGCTGGGGGGCACCCTGATCCACTCTTGGTATGAAGAAATGGCCTACCGCGCCGGCGCTTGGCGCTATATCAATGCCACCCTCATCGGGCATGTCAGCCTATGGGTGATCGTTTCCTTCCTGGTAATCATCGCTACTATCTGCTACCTGCTCTGGCGGCTCAAGGATCAAGAGGATGGACGCCTTTGGGCCCTGGCCGGGTTGATCAACGGCCTGGGCATTTTCATTTACTCAGCGCTGGCAGTAGCACTGCTGCGCTAATCCCACCTCAGGATACATCCCCATGTACCCACCCGAACCTTTCCGCATAAAAATGGTCGAACCGATCCGCCTGCTCCCGCCCGAGGAGCGCAAAGCGCGACTTATCGAAGCCGGTTATAACGTCTTCGCCCTACGCGCCGAAGATATCTTCATCGATCTGCTCACCGATTCCGGCACCGGCGCGATGAGCGATCGTCAATGGGCGGCGCTGATGCGCGGTGATGAATCCTATGCCGGCGCCCGCTCCTTCCACCGCCTCAAAGAAGCCGTCCAGGATATTTTCGGTTTCCCCTATTTCGTCCCCACCCACCAGGGGCGCGCCGCAGAAAACATCCTCAGCGCCGTTTTGGTCAAACCGGGTCAGTACGTCCCCTCCAACATGCACTTTGATACCACCGATGCCAATATCCGCGCCCGCGGCGGTCGCCCCACCAACCTGATCATTGACGAAGCCTTCGACCCGCGCAACCCCCACCCCTTCAAAGGCAACATGGACCTGGAGAAACTGCGCGCCTTCATCGAAAAAGTCGGGCCGCAGAACATCCCCTTCGGCATGATTACCGTCACCAACAACGCCGGCGGCGGTCAACCCGTCTCCATGGCGAACCTGCGCGCCGTCGCCGAGCTCTATCACTCCTACGGCATTCCCTTTTTCATCGATGCGGCGCGCTACGCCGAAAACTGCTACTTTATCAAACAGCGCGAACCCGGCTATGCCGAAAAAAGCATTTTAGAGATCGCCCGCGAAATGTTCAGCCTGGCCGATGGCATGCTCATGTCGGCCAAGAAGGATGCCATCGTCAACATCGGTGGCTTGCTCTGCATGCGCGATGAAGAACTCTACCGCCGTGTCTGCAATGAGCTCATCCTGCGCGAAGGCTTCCCCACCTATGGCGGCCTGGCCGGGCGCGATCTCGAGGCCATGGCCGTCGGCCTTTATGAGGCCCTGGAAGAAGAGTATCTCGCCTACCGCCTGCAACAAGTCGCCTACCTGGCCGAACGCATTCGCGCCCAGGGATTGCAGATTATCGAACCGCCCGGCGGCCACGCTGTCTACGTGGATGCCGGCGCCCTCCTACCACACATCCCCCACGGCGAATACCCCGGCCAAACCCTGACCGTGGAGCTCTACCTGGAAGGCGGCATACGCGCCGTCGAGATCGGCTCGGTCATGTTTGCCCATCCCGATCCCGAAACCGGCCAAATGATCTACCCGCGCCTGGAGCTCGTCCGCCTGGCCATTCCGCGTCGGGTCTATACCCAAAGCCATCTGGATTACGTCGCCGAGGTCCTCGGACGCATCGCCACCCGCGCCCCACAACTGCGCGGCTACCGCATCACCTACGCCCCGCCCCTGCTCCGTCACTTCACCGCCCGCTTTGAACCGCTGTGAGATGGATTGATCCACCCGATCTGAATTTTATAGAATCGGAAAACCCGCTGCGCCACCTGAGCTTACCGCCGCTGGTCAGCCGCATCCTCATCCGACGCGGCTTCACCACCCCCGAAGCAGCGCAATCTTTTCTGGACCCGCGGCCCCCGGCCGCGCCCAAAGCTCGGCAGCTGCCAGAAGCCTCTATAGCCATCGAGCGCATTCGGCGCGCCTTGCGGAGGCAAGAACGCATCGGTATATGGGGCGATTTCGATGTAGATGGTCAAACCGCCACGGCGATCCTGGTACAAACCCTGCGCGCCCTAGGCGGAAACGTACGCTACTACGTCCCCATCCGCGCCACTGAGGGGCACGGCATCCATTTATCGCGGCTGCGCGAATTTGCCCGAGAACTCGATCTGTTGATCACCTGCGATACCGGCGTCACCGCGCATACGGCCCTAGCATGGGCACGGGAACAAGGGTTGGATGTGATCGTCACCGATCACCATGACTTGGAAGATAGCCTACCGCCGGCCCTGACCGTGCTCAACCCCAAGCGTCTCCCACCCGATCACCCCTTTGCCCATCTTTCTGGCGCTGGCGTGGCTTACCTGCTGATGCAAGCATTGCTTGAAGAAGTAGAAGAAGCACCGCTCTCTAACCTCGATCTGCTCGATCTGGTGGCACTGGGGATGATCGCCGATGTGGCCACGCTGGCAGGAGAAACGCGGCGCCTGGTCAAAGAGGGGCTGAACGCGTTGCGGCAAACCAAACGCTTGGGATTGCAAATCCTCTATGAACAGGTGCGTCTGAACCCGGCCCATCTCACCGAGGAACATGTCGGTTTTCTCATTGCCCCGCGGCTGAACGCCCTCGGTCGACTGGCCGATGCCAACCCGGCCATCGAATTTCTGACGACGCAGAACGCGGCCCATGCCCGTCTCCTGGCACGCCGGCTGGAAACTCTCAACCTACAACGGCAGTTGCTCACCGCCCAGGTAAACCAGGCGGCAGAGGCCCGAATTCAAGAAAACCCCGATTGGCTAGATCAGCCAGCGCTGGTGATCGAAGGCCCTTCCTGGCCAGGTGGTGTGCTTGGCCTGGTGGCCTCGCGCCTGGTTGGGCGCTATGCTCGTC
>JBBIGZ010000015.1:0-47654 GCA_037447295.1 Chloroflexota bacterium
TGGGCTTCCCCTTCATCTTCCGCGGCGCTCTGGATGTACGCGCTCGCGCTATTAACGAAGAGATGAAAATGGCCGCTTCCCGCGCCCTCGCTGCGTTGGCCAAAGAAGATGTGCCCGATTCGGTGCTGCGTGCCTACGGGCTGGAGAGCCTGAAATTCGGCCCAGACTATATCATCCCCAAGCCGCTCGATCCGCGCGTCTTGCTCTGGGAGGCCCCGGCGGTGGCCCAAGCGGCGATGGAAAGCGGCGTTGCCCGCAAGAAGATCGATATTGACGAATACCGTGAGCAGCTGGCCTATCGTCTGGGCAAAGGCGAGCAGGTGCGCTACTTTATCATGAACAAGGCCAAAGCCGGCGGCGGCAAGAAACGCATCGCCTTTGCCGAAGGCGAAGAAAGCAAAGTGCTTCGCGCCGCGGCCATCATCCAAGAAGAAGGCATCGGCATCCCGGTGCTTATCGGCCGCAAAGCGGTGATTGAGGAACGCATCCAGGCGCTCGGGTTAGATTGCTGCCCGGAGATTATCGATCCCGCTACCTTCCCGCGCCTGGAGGCCTATGCCCAGGCCTATTATGAACTGCGTCAGCGCAAGGGCATGACCCTGGCCATGGCACGGAAACGTATACGCGAAGCGAACGTCTTCGGCGCCATGATGGTCAAAATGGGCGATGCAGATGCCTTCATCAGCGGCTTGACCTACGAATATCCGGAAGTGATCCGCCCCGCCTTGCAGATCCACCACACGAAACCGGGTGCGACGCGCGCCGCCGGCGTTTACCTGATGATCGTCGAAGATCGCGTCTACTTCTTCACCGATGCTACGGTGAACATCGATCCCACCAGCGAGGACCTGGCCGAGATCGCCTGCCTGGTGGCCGATTTTGCCCGTCAGCTGGAAGTGGAACCGCGCATCGCCTTCCTCTCCTTCTCGAACTTTGGCTCCACGCCGCACCCACTTTCCGAAAAGGTGCGCCGCGCCGTGGAATTGGTCAAAGCGCGCCGTCCGGACCTGGTCGTGGACGGCGAAATGCAGGCCGATACGGCCGTTGTGCCCTCGATCATCGAAGAGCGCTATCCCTTCAGCGCGGTCAAAGATGCCAATGTGCTGGTCTTCCCCTCGCTGGAATCGGCGAACATCGCCTATAAGTTGCTAGCGCGTTTGGGCAAGGCCAAAGCCATCGGCCCAATCCTGCTGGGCATCGGCGCTCCGGTGCACGTCATGCAAACCGGTGACGATGTGAACGACATTGTTCAGATCGCCGCCGTAGCCGTCATGGATGCACTCAGCCGCAAAAAGTAGCCACCAGGGCTTTCGATTCCCACTGCTTATTCCGACAGGGATGGGAACCCCATCCCTGTTTTCACTTTTTGATAGTGCCTTTTGTGAACCTTGGGGCAAAAATCGTTTGGGCCGTAGACTCTTTCCGTGAAATCCGTGTTCGTCCGTGCCCTATCAGATCAAGCCTATGTGTGAAAACATGGTTTTCGCAGCGAAGCTACGCCCGCTACCAGGCACAATCGCCACAGGTATTGACCCCGGCCGATCGCCCGACATACTTGTACATGGTCACGTTGGTGAACGGTTCACCCAGAATGCCATCATGGATCGCCCAGGAGCGTAGGCGAATGCTATTCACCGCTTCGGGACGGCGGAAGGGAGAACCATCCAGCAAAGGAATGAGATTGCCACCGGGGGAGAAGCCGGCCTGAATGCGCTCCATTAGCTTGCGCCCTTGCTGATAGGCAAAGCCATAGCGCTCGAAGATAACAGCATTGTGATAATAGAGTGGCTCGACGAAATACAGCTCCTGCCCCAGGCTCTGCACAAAACGCTCAAAGGTCTGGATGGCCTGACCGAGCAAGCGCAAGCCGCGACGCACCTGACCCGGCGCCAAGCCGGCTTCCATGGCAGCCTTTTCGGCCTCCAGGTTACGGCGCAGGATGCCAAAACGGGTGGGAGTGCCATCCGGCATCCGATCGACATCGAAGCGTGGTGAATCCGGATCGTTGAGGATATATAGCAGGACGTGGATTTGCCCGTTAAGCGTATCGGTCAAATGGGCAAAGAGCACCGGGTCTGGAAAGCGCGGCTCGTGATAGAGCGCCATTTCCACATCGCTACTTCCCGGTGCAAAGCGAAAACGCAGGAACTGCTGAATGCGTTGCGAATCGCGCGCCGGCAGGCGAAACCGTTCGATCAAGGCTTCGGGAATGGCACGGCAATAAATGCGCCGTTTCTCTTCCTCCGGCAAAAGGTTAATGCTCCCAATGGTAAAAGGCATATCCGCCTCCTGCGATCAGCGAATGCGGAATTCGCGCTCCTCTTCGCGCTGACGGTCGCGCTCGGCAATCGCCTGGCGCTTATCATGGGCGCGTTTACCACGGGCCAAAGCGATCTCCACCTTCAACCGTCCGTTTTTCAGATAGGCGCGCGTCGGGATGACGGTCATCCCCTTTTGGCGCACCTTGCCCCACAACTCCAGGATTTCCTTTTTGTGCAGCAAGAGTCGGCGTGGGCGGCGCGGATCGTGATTGAATCGGCTAGCCGGATCGTAGGGAGCAATATAGGCATCGATTAGCCAGGCCCCATCCGGTTCCACGCGCACAAAGGCTTCGCTCAGGCTCATCTGCCCGGCGCGTGCCGCTTTGATTTCGCTACCCTGCAAAGCGATCCCGGCCTCGTAACGTTCGAGGATGAAATACTCAAAATTCGCCTTGCGGTTGGTGGCAACGGTCTTCTCGCTCATCCCAGGCCTCCTCCCCAGTGCCAAAACGCGCCTATCGCCAGCAAGATTTGCCCCAAGTGGTAGAGGATCATGTTCCATAACCGCCCATAGCGCACAGGAGCGACGAACTGATTCCACGCCAGCAAAAGGTCAGAAAAGTAGAAGAGGACGGCTCCAAAGGCCAGGGTTAGGGCTGCAGAAGTGCTCCAATCGCGGCGGAAGAGGGTCATCAGCGCCGAAAGAAGCATCAGGCTCAACACGAGGCCGTAGATATAGACCGGCAGGATCAGATCGTGCCTTTGACGCGCCGCCAAGCTTTGGGCAATGCGACGCAGCAGCCGCGCCGCGCTCAGGGCCAGGACGATGGCGATCGGCAAACTCCAGGCCGGCGAAACCTCCCCCAACGGGGAATTGATGCCCACAATGTAGCAAAGGTGCGCCAGCAGAAAGGCAAACAGTCCTGCCAGGAAGCCGCGCTCAAACAGCAAGGCCACATCTCCGAGCAAAGAGAAGAACAGGCCGGCAAAAAACCAGGCACTACCTGCCTGCAGCCCGGTGCGCATGGCAAACCAGAGAAGCAAAAAGAGCAGGGTGAGCGGTTTGGCAATGCGCTCCAAGCGCACTTCGCCTTTTGCCACGGCCATCCAATCGGCGAGCGCGGTGCTCAAAGCAAGACCCAGCCAGAGATCGCTCATTTTTTTCGCTCCTTCAGCTTATAGCCCAGCCGACGCAAGGCATCGGGGTTGTTGCGCCAGTTGCGCAGCGTCTTGACGTGCAGGTCGAGGAAGACTTTGCGCCCGCTCATCGCCTCGATTTCGCGGCGCGCATCGGTGCCGATGCGCTTGAGCATGCTCCCGCCCTGGCCGATGACAATACCTTTCTGGGATTCGCGCTCGACGAAGAGCGTGGCACGGATATAGGCGCCCTCTTCGCCGCGCTCGGTATATTCGTCAATGCGCACGGCGAGCGCATGGGGAACTTCATCGCGCAAGTGGATCAGGGCGGCCTCGCGGATCAGCTCGGCGGTGATCTCGCGTTCGTAGAGATCGGTCACCTGATCTTCGGGATAGAGCGCCTCCTGCGTGGGAAGCACCTGGATCAGGGTCTGAATGAGCGTTTCACGCCCATCGCCACGGGTCGCGGAGAGAAAGATCGAGGTCCGATGAGGGATCGAAGCACGATACGACGCGGCGTGGCTTTCCCAGTCCCCTTCGGGCAGGCGATCGCACTTGTTCAGGCCGAGGATCACCCGATCTTCGGCGCCGGCTTCCCGAATGTGTTGCACGATCAATTGCTCTTCTTCTCCGGGTGGCGTGGAAAGATCCACTAGGAAAAGGAGCACATCCACATCTTCCAGGACTTCGGTCGCTTCCTGGTTGAGGAATTCGCCCAGTTTGTGCCGCGGCAGGTGAATGCCGGGCGTATCCACGAAGACAATCTGGGCTTCGGGAAGGGTTAAAATCCCCAGCTGACGCCGACGCGTTGTTTGGGGGCGCGGCGAAACGGGAGCGATCTTCTGCCCCAATAGGGAATTGATCAGGGTAGATTTGCCCACATTCGGGCGACCGACTACAGCGACAAAACCGGAGTGATATACGTTGCTCATAGACTTGATGATACCAGAGGATGACGCATTATGGTAAAATTTCAGTCGGAGGGATGGCCGAGTGGCTGAAGGCGCCTGTCTTGAAAACAGGTTGGGGTAACACCCACGTGGGTTCGAATCCCACTCCCTCCGCTATTGCAAGATTGTCCAATTGAGGGTAAAATAACAGCGCTACGGGGAGGTGCCAGAGTGGTCGAATGGGGCCGCCTGCTAAGCGGTTGCCGGGGCTTAAAACCTCGGCCGCAGGTTCGAATCCTGTCCTCCCCGCCAAAAATCCCCAACCATGCGGTTGGGGATGATTTTTTTGGACAAACGTCAGAACAAACGCTAGCGTTTGTTCTACAGCGTGCGGATATAGCGGAATTGCTTATAGCCCGGCGGATCGGCGTTCAACTGCGGATCGACCACCACGTGGAGGACGGCCGGTTTACCGGATTTCACGGCGCGTTCCAGGGCCGGAGCAAAATCATCCAGGCTCTCTACCTTTTCGCCATAGCATCCCATCCCCTGGGCAATGAGATCGTAGCGCGTTTCGGCAGAGATTTCCACGCCTTGCTGTTGCGCCGCGGGTATGCCGGCAAATTGATGGGCACTACGCTCCATGCCCCAGCCGCTATCCACCGCCACGATGACGATGATCGGCGCATCTTCGCGCAAGGCCGTCTCCATTTCCATGATATTAAAACCGGCCGCACCATCGCCGGTGATGCAATAGACCAAGCGCTGCGGGTTGGCCAATTTGGCCCCAATGGCAAACGGAATGCCCGTGCCGAGGTATCCCATCTTGACCGAATAGAGAAAGCTATGTGGCTCATAGATCGGGTTATAGGCCACTCCCCACAGGGTGGTATTCCCGCCATCCAAAACGGTGACCGCATCGCGGGGGAAAAACGTGCGCGCGGCGAAGACCATCTGCCCCGGATTGAGCCCCTGGGCAGCCGGTGCCATGAGATATTGCATCCCCTGAGCGACCGTCTGTTGGGTGAGCGCACGGTAACGGTCCAGATCGGGCATCGTCGAGCGAGGAGCGGTACGCGCTTTGACAGCCTCGAGCAGATCACCGAGCGCTTGTTTGGCATCGGCCACGATCCCCAAATCAACCGGTCGGTTCAGGCCGATGGAAAAGGGATCGCTATCGATCTGAATCGTCTTCTGACGTGCGGGATCGCCCCAGGCCGGCGGCATGCCCCAAGCGTCGTACTCTCCCAAACGAGAGCCGATAACCAGGATGACATCTGCTTCATTGCGGGCTAAAGCCAGGGCCTGCATATCGAGCAGGGAAAAATAATGCGGATGATCTTCCGGTACCACCCCGCGTGCCCCCAGGCTGGCGCTCATTCCGGCCGCCAAGTAATTGCCCAGAGCCAGGAATTCGGCGGCAGCATCGGCCCATAACACCCCCTTGCCGGCATGGAGAAAAGGCTTTTTGGCGCTCGCCAACCACTCGGCGGCTTGCTCGATAAGGCGAGGATCGCCACTGCCCATGTGCAGCACGCGATACCGTTGCGGTGGATAGATGGGCACTTTTTCTTCCTCGATTTTCGCCGCCAGTAGCTCATCGGGAATGGCCAGGAAGGCCGGGCCAGGACGGCCGGTCCAGATAGCCCGGAACGCGGCACGCACCAGCTCCGGCAGGCGTTCGGCTTGGCGCACCATGGCGCTGAATTTGGTAATCGGTCGCGCCATCTCGACTAGGTTGGTCGCCTGCCAGGCTCCCCCGCGATCGGGATCGGTGGTCAGGCGACGGCGCGTGGCGGCAATGGCCAGGATAGGATGTCCCTCGGCATGGGCACTGCTCAGGCCGGCCAGCATGTTCGCTCCGCCCGGGCCGGGGCTGCCGATCACCACGCTAACCTTGCGCGCCAGGCGGCTATAGCCTTCGGCCATATGCACTGCCCCCTCTTCGTGACGGCAGTTAATATGCCGAATGCCATAGCGCGAGGCCTGACTGGTGAAGGGGATGTGCGCCCCATCTACGATTCCAAACATCATCTCTACGCCCTCTGCCTGCAGGCAGCGCGCCAACAGTTCTCCTACGGTAATTTCAGCCATTGTTCTCCTCCGTTATTTGATCAATTTTTGCTCACGCAACCAACGTTCGGTGCGCCGCATGCCCTCTTCCAGGTCAACCTGCGGTTCCCAGCCCAGGAGACGGCGTGCTTTGGCATTCGAGACCGTGGTCTTTTTGGAAAGCATTTCCATCGCGCCGCGCCCCAGCTCCGTTGGCTTGCCCAAAAGGCGAAAGAGCAGGCGGCCGGCCTCCGCTAAGACAATCGCCGCGCCGGTGCTCAAAACAGGGGGGCCTTTTTTGCCCAACATGCGATAGTAGTATCCGAAGAACTCTTTGCAGGGAATGGCATGTTCCCCGCCGAGCAGGAAAATCTGTCCGCTTGCCGATTCCGCTTCCGCCGCCAGCACCACGCCGTTCACCAAATCGTCAATATAAACCGCGCGGAAAAGCCCTTGTCCATAGGCCGGAAGGAAGAACAGGCCCTTTTGGATCATTTGAACCGGCACGATCGTCCACGGGCGTGAGCCGGGGCCGTAAATATCGGCCGGGCGAAGGATGGTGCAGGGAATCTCACCGGCGGCATGGGCGGCCAAGACGGCATGCTCGGCTGCAATTTTGCTATCTACATACGGATTGCCGGTAGGCATGACCGGGGCAGTTTCATCTGCCCGATCCTCGGCGATGAAACGCATCGCCGCCAAAGACGAGATATATACAAAGCGACGCGTGCCGGCCTTTCGCGCCGCTTCCAGCACCCGTCGCGTGCCGAGCACGTTGACGCGCCAGGCCTCCGTCTTGGCGACGTTATTGGTGACCAGCGCCGCGGTGTGGATCACCAGGTCACAGCCTGCAAGGGCCTCCTCCCACTCTTCAGGGCGGCTCACATCCCCCGGCACAATTCCAAGCCTCGGTTCGGCGCGGATATCCAGGCCCACCACCTCGGCCCCTAGTGCAAGGTAGCGGTCACGCAACGCCCGGCCCAAAAAGCCCAGGGCGCCGGTGATGAACACTTTACGGTATTGCGTTTGCGAGCTCATTTTGGAAAAATCCCTCGTTCACGTCGAATTTGCTCCAAGCGCTTTAGCCCTCGGCGCTTCAACGGCTCATAAAGCCAGAACATCAGCGAGGGAAAGGCATGGTTGAGCTTGGGCAACCAACCGCGCCAACGAGGCAAAACGATCTCCAGGGGGCGCTTTCGCATGGCCTGCCAGAAGGCACGCTCCAGGTCATGGACCGTGAGCACCACCCCGGTATACGTCAGCGCGACTTCTTCGCCGCCGTATTTCAGATGACGTTCCATAATCGGCGTATCCACCAAATCGGGCAAGATGACCGTAACCGCCACCCCGTGCCGGCGCCATTCGATCGCCGCGGCGAGCGAGGCATTGCGCAACCCGCCTTTTGCCGCAGAATAGATGGAATTGCCGGGAATTGGCGAAAGTCCCGCCAACGAAGCGACGTTCACAATGTGCCCCCGTCCCTGCCGAACCATGACTTCCCCGACCAAGCGCATGCCCAGCAAAGCCCCCTTCAGGTTCACATCCAGGATCCATTCCAGGTTTTCCAGGGATTGATCGAGCAAGAACGCTGGGCGGCCGCCACCGGCAATGTTGAAGAGATAATCAATGCGCCCGAAGCGCCGGCAGGCTTCTTCGATCGCCACATGCCAGTGATCGGGTCGGCGTACGTCAAGAGGAAAGAGAGACAGGCGATCGCTTTCGGAAAACGCCGCTCTCAACCCCTGCTCATCTACATCTCCTAGCAGAAGGCAATATTCCCCCCGCGCCTGAAGGACGCCGGCCCAGTGACGGCCGATCCCGCCGGCCGCGCCGGTGATCATCACCACCGGGCCGGGTCCCGTTTTCTCAGAAAGCATAGCCGGTATATCTCTCAAGGGATGAAATCTCGGTCACCCTATTCGACGGCAAGAACTTTCTTTCCATTCATCAATGCCGCTTGGCGTGCTTTTTCCTCGTTCACCAGGCTCATCAGCGCCCAGCCAATCAATAGGAAAACAGCAATGGAGAGCATCGCCAACCGGTGACCGGCCTGCTCGGCCAGCAAGGCATTCTGCCCCTGGCGTTGATACCACAGCGTTGCTTCGGCCGCCAACCAGCCAAAGATGGCCGGGCCAATGAACGAGGAAGTGCGCCCGGTGAGGGCAAAAAAGCCGAAGAACTCGGCGCTTTTGCCGGGAGGGCTAAAGGTCGCCACCATAGCGCGGCTGACCGACTGAATGCCGGCCATGGCCACACCGACAAACGCTCCAATGATGAAGAAATGCACCTGGGTCTTCGCGAAGTATAAAACGGCAATGCAGGCGACCATCAGCAGGATCGAGAAGTTCAAAGCACGCTTCCCACCCAGACGATCCTGCAGGTTCCCGAAGAATAAGGCGCCTAGCACGTTGGTCGCCTGGACGATGATGAAGAAGAGGATCAACCCGGTCTGCTGCAGGCCGAATAGGACCGACCCCAAGATGGCAGCAAAATCCAGCGCGATGATCACCCCTTCATTATAGATTAGGAAGGCCAGCATAAACTTCAGGAATTCCTTGAATCCGCTCGCTGTCCGGATAGTCTCCCGCAGCTGACGGAAGGCAATGCTGAGATAGTTTTCGCCGGGCGGCAAGGGTTGTGGCCGGGCACGCTCCTTGAGCCAGAGAAAAACCGGCAGCGCAGCCAGGGCAAAGAAAACGGCCGTCGCTACCAGGGTGCCGCGCACCACAAGCAAATTGTTTTTGCTGATCAGAATGGGTGGTAGGATCAAGAGCAGGATCACAATGCCCCCGGCCGAACCCACAGCCCATCCCATGCCGGCGATCCTCCCCATTTCTTCCGGAGCAGCGATCTCCGGCAGCAACGCATCATAGAAGACCTGGGCCGCACGGTAGCCGATCTCGGCCAGCAAAAAGAAAAGCACCGCCATCAGCACGGTACCTTTCTGGGTGAAAAACAGCAGGCCGGTGAAGATCACCGAAAGCGCGGTGAAGAAGAACAGAAAGCGCTTTTTGGCTCCGGAATAATCCGCAATCGCCCCCATGATCGGCGCCGAAATGGCCACCAGGATCATAGCGATCGAGATCGCCAATCCCCAGAGCCGCGATCCTTCAGCCCCTCCCACCACCTGGTTTTTAAAATAGGCCGAATAGACCGCCAGCAGGACGACCGAAGCATAGGCCGAATTGCCGAAATCGTACAGATACCACGCCACCCGTTCCCGGCGGGTGGATAGCGGTTGCGGTGTCGCACGCTCCATCGCTTTCTCCTCCTTATGAAAGATATGGCGAATGCCCCGAATTATACCATTCCCATCGATACCACCGTCCCTAGCGCTTTTCAAAACCTTAGGGAAAGCATCTGGAGTTTACCAAATCATCGCTGCGCTCTTCAGGACGCACATAAATAGGGTATTTACCCCACACCCGGCCTAGACGCCGAGGTCACGCCGGCCTGTGTGGTCGCCTGCCCTACAAAAGCGCGGCTCTTCGGCGACCTGAACGATCCGGATTCGCCTGTGAGCAAAGCGTTGCGCGAACACCCGACCTATCGCTTGCGCGAGGATTTGGGCACCCAGCCACGGGTCTATTACATCCCGCCACAACCTGAGAAGATGGAGGGATGATCATGAAACGCTTTCTCCGCCTTGTTCCCCTCGATCCCTGGAAAATCTGGCTGACCGCGCTCGGCCTGACGATGGCACTCGGCCTGGCAGGTGGGGTGTTGGTCTTCTGGAAGGGGTTGATCATCACCAACCTGAGCGATTGGGTGCCGTGGGGCTTATGGATCACCCTCGACCTTTCCTCGATCGCTCTGGCTGCCGGGGCTTTCAGTTTGTGCGCCGGGGTTCACCTATTTGGTCTGAAGCGCTATCAACCATTGGCGCGCACAGCTCTGTTCATCGGTCTGATCGGCTATACCATGGCGCTTTTGGCCCTGCTATTGGATATCGGTCGCCCGCAGAACTTCTGGCACCCCTTGGTGTACTGGAACCCACATTCGACGCTCTGGGAAGTGACCATGTGCGTCTGTCTCTACCTGCTCGTGTTGATCCTGGAAAACATGCCCACTTTCGCTTCCTGGAGCTTCCTCCGAGAGCGCTTTCCCCGGCTGAGCAACCGGATGAAGGAGACACATCATCTTGCTCCTTTCCTGGCGGTAGTGGGATTGCTACTCTCCAGCTTACACCAATCCTCGTTGGGCGCGGTGTACGGTGTGCTGAAGGCGCGGCCGATCTGGTTCAAGCCGGAGCTTTCGGTGCTCTTCATGCTTTCGGCGATCATCGGCGGCATTTCGCTGACAGTGCTGGCTTCAATGATCGCCGCCCGCCTGAGCAAGCAGGCCAGGATCAACGATGTGCTTCTGGAGCGCACGGCTCACTTCGTTGGCTATCTGCTAATCGCCTATTTCTACTTCCGCGCCTGGGATCTGCTGGCTACGACCTACACATATGCGCCCGGCCGCAGTGAAGGGTTGCAACTCCTGACCAAAGGCACGCTTTCTTTCAACTTTTGGATCGGTGAAATGATCCTGGGTATCCTCGTGCCGATGGTTATTTTGCTTTACCAACCGGCTCGGCAAAACCCCTTCTGGCGCATGGTGGCGCTCTTTCTGATCGCCGCCGGAGTAGTTGCCTATCGCTGGGATACGAACTTAGTGGGGCTGCTGGTGGTCATTTCCTACTTGCCCGGTCCGATGCAGACCGCCTATACCACCTACCGCCCTGCCCCGATCGAATGGATCACCACCTTGGGCATCCTTGCCTACGGATTGCTGGCCTTCTCACTGGGCGTCAAATACTTGCGCGTGGTAGATCACCGCTGGGTGACCGAGGAAGCGAAAAACGTCCATATCGAGGCAGAAGAGGTGGCGCTCTCTCGGTAAGCAGGAAACCTTGCTTGATCACTCGCTCATGCTTTGTGGGATCGGTGGAAACATCTATCCCACAATTGCTTTAAAGATGGCGACATCTCTCCTGGTAATGGTTAAGGTATAATCCCCTTTGCCCATCCCAAACATAGGAGAAAACATGTACATTGCCATCGAGGGAGTGATCGGCGTCGGAAAGACCACCTTGGCACGATTGCTGCAACCGCTTTTTGAGGCCGAGTTATTGCTGGAAGTCTTTGAAGAAAATCCCTTTCTCTCTGCCTTCTATACCGATCGGGCACGGTATGCCTTCCAAACGCAAATTTTCTTTCTTTTGAGCCGCTATCACCAACAACGGCAGGCCGTGCCGCAAATTCTGGCGACAGGGAAAAACCTAATCTCGGACTATACCTTTGCCAAAGACGCCCTGTTCGCTCGCATTAACCTGAGCGGCGATGAGCTGGAAATGTACTACCGCGTCCACGAAGCGCTGGCGGAAAAGATCCCCCGTCCGGACCTGATCGTTTATCTGCGCGCCAGCACAGACGTATTGATGCAGCGCATCGCCTTGCGCGATCGCCCCTACGAACGCAATATGGAGCGTGAGTACATTGATCTCCTGAACCGCGCCTACGAGGAATTCTTTGCCCATCCGTATGACGATACCCCCGTTTTGACCATTGACACCAATACCCTCAACTTTGTGCTCTATCCAGAACATTTGCAGCACATCGAACAACGCATTCGACAAACGCTGAATTTGCTTCCCTATCAGCCTTCTCTGCCCCTTTCATGAGGTGAAACATGCGTGTGACGCGAGAATCCCTACTCCGGCTAGCACGTGAAATTGCCCAGGAACGCGCCTATCGTCAAGCTGATATCCTCGCCATTTACCTGATCGGCTCGCTGCGCAACGCAGAACCTTTCCTGGGGCAAAATACCGACATCGATCTGGTGATGGTCCACGAGGCACGACCACCCTTATGGCGCGAGATCGTCGCTTTGCCGGCCGGCATTCACCTGGATATTCTGCACCGGGCACGTAACGACTACCCTGCCTCGCGTCAACTGCGCCTTCATCCCACCCTGGGGCATGAGATGTACGATGCCCTTCTTCTTTACGAACGGCAACCGTTTTTTGAATTCCTGCAAGCCGGCGTGCGCGCCGGAGGGGAGTTTGGCGCGCCGGGGATCGTTTGTCAGCGCGCCTTCTCGTTGCTCGCCGAGAGCCGAAAAGGGTGGCTGGAACTCTCCCGGGTTTCTACCTGGAATGCCAAGGAAATGAATGCCTGGCTGGATACACTGGCTCAGACTGCCAATGCGCTGATGGAACTCAACGGCCCGCCCTTGACCGATCGCCGTTTCTTGCATGATTTCGCCCAACGCTTGGCAGAATTGCAGTTACCAGAGCTGTTTCCGCCTTTCTTGGAGCTACTCGGAGAATCCGACCGCTTCCCAAAAGAGGTCCATGAATGGCTGCCGCACTGGGAAACCGACTTTCAGGCCGCGGCGCAAAGCGCCGGCCGAATGAGCGAAATCCATACGGCGCGCCTGCAGTATTATCTGCAAGGCATTCGTCACTATCTGGAAGGCGAAAGACCGGGATTTGCCCTCTGGCCACTGTTGCTCACTTGGACTTGGTCGGCGATGGCCTTGCCACAAGAACAGCGCCTTCACTGGGAAGAATTCCTGCGCCACATGGGTTGGGAAAAAGATGCGCACTCCCGCCTGGAGGCACTGGATCACTATTTGGATCGGGTAGAAGAAGTGCTGGAATCCTACGCGAACCAGCATGGGGTCGATCTGGATACCTTGCCACGCCTTCTTTGATTTGAAATGACATCCAAATGCACCCTGACCCTGCTCTTTTTCCTGCTGGTAGTTGCCATGCTCGGTTTCGGGATCGTGATCCCGCTTCTGCCATTTCTCGTCGAAACATTTGGCGGAGGCGGCATGAGCATGGGACTATTGATGACCATCTTCTCCCTGATGCAATTCCTCTTCTCCTCGTTTTGGGGCGCGCTTTCCGATCGCTACGGACGGAAGCCGATCCTGATCCTGGGCGCCACCGGAAATGCCATTACCATGTTCGGCTTTGGGTTTGCTTCTTTGCTGGGATGGCTGTATCTTTTCCGTGCCCTAGGAGGGCTGTTTTCCTCCGCCATCCTGCCGGTCTCCATGGCCTTTATCGCCGATACCACAGATGAGCAAGATCGCAGTGCCGGCATGGGACTGAGCGGTGCAGCGTTCGGCACCGGCATGGTCATCGGACCCGGCTTGGGAGGGCTGCTGGGAGGCTATTCCATCCAGGCGCCTTTCTTCCTGGCAGGCGCTCTTTCCTTGCTAAGCGGATTGCTGATCTGGCTCTTACTGCCGGAATCGCTCCCGCCCGAGCGACGTCGTTCCACTCCGGTGCGCGGTCCGCAATTCCGGGCCATGTTCCAGGCACTTTCTTCCCCCATCGGCTTTCTGCTCATCCTGGCCTTTTTGCACAATTTCGCCCTGACCAATTTCGAGGGCATTTTCGCCTACTATACAGAGCAACGCTATCATTACCCACCTCAAACGGTGGGCATGATCATGATGACCGTTGGCCTAAGTTCGGCCTTTGTGCAGGGGGTGCTCACCGGGCCGGCCACCCGTCGCTGGGGAGATGTGCGCGTGATCAAGGGTTCGTTGTTTGCCAGCATCTTCGGCTTTTCGCTCATGTTGCTGGCGCGCACACTTCCCGAAGTGATCTTAACCTCCAGCCTTTTCATCTTCACCAATGCCATGCTACGCCCCAGCGTGGCGACGCTCATTTCGCGCCGCGCTCGCGAGGGGCAAGGCATGGCTATGGGGTTGAACAACGCCTATATGAGCTTGGGGCGCATCTTCGGCCCGCTTTGGGCCGGTAGCATGCTCGAATTGAACCTTAACTACCCCTTCCTGACCGGTGCGGCGATCATGTTGCTGGCATTCCTGGCCGGTCAGAAATGGCTTAGGGAGTGAACGGCTCTGCACCAAAGGTGTAATGGTAGAGCAGAATGCCGGCTGCCACGGCCAGGTTGAGAGAGCTGGCCCGGCCGCGCATCGGCAAAGCGACTTCGGCATCACAGGCGGCGCGCTGGTCTGCGCTCAGCCCCTTCTGCTCGTTACCTAGCACCAACACCCAGGGCTGCTGCGGCCGCAATTGACGGTAATCTTGCCGAGCATGCGCCGAAGTGCCCACCAGGAAGAACCCGTGACGGTGCGCCCAGGAAAGGAATTCTGCGAACGAGGCCTGCACCCAAGGCATCCAGAACAACGCTCCCATGCTGGCCCGCACTACGCCTGGATGATAAGGGTCCACGCCGCCTTCGAGCAAAAACAACACATCCCCACCCACTGCATCCAGCGTGCGCAACACGGTGCCCAGATTCCCCGAATCCTGCGGCGAAACCAGCGCCGCCCCGAAGCGCAATGCCCGCGCATCCAGATCGGCCAAAGTGCGTGACCGTTGACGCACGATCGCCAGCAAGCCTTGCGGGTTCTCTTTCTCACTCACGCTTTCCAGGACCTGCGAGGCCACAGCGCGCACAAGACCGCCTCGCGCTTCAACTTTTTGAAGGATTTGCTTTCCAAAAGCACTTTCCAGCCGCTGCGGATCGTAGAGCAAATGGGTGATCTCCCAGCCGGACTCCAGCGCGGCACCGATCGGCAAAATGCCCTCCACCACAAAAAGGCCACTTTTCTGGCGCTCTTTCCGCTGCTGCAGGGCACGCACCTGTTTGATCAGGGAGTTTTGGGAACTGGTGATGAGCATACGCTGATTTTACCCCGTCGTCGCGTGGTTGAGTGATTGGATGGTCGCGTGGCTGAATGGTCAGGTGATCAGATGGTCAAGAAATCGAGCCACGGTCACCGTCCACGGTCCACTGTCCACGTTCCACGATCCACCGTCCACGGTCCACCGTCCACCGTCCATGGTCCACGGTCCACCGTCTATCATCTACACCCCTTCTCGTCCACCTCGCAAAGCAACACAGAAGGAATCTGTAGTATATTTAGACCCTGTTCAAAATCACTTTGCGGAGAAAGGATTGTCTCATGAAGAAGATCACCGTCATTGGTGTCGGGTATGTTGGATTGGTCACCGCCGCCTGTTTTGCCGATCTGGGCAATAAAGTGGTCGCACTGGATGTGAACGAGGCGCGCATCGAGGGGTTGAAGCGCGGCGTGATGCCGATCTACGAACCCGGGTTGGAAGAGCTGGTGCGGCGCAATGTCAACGCCGGGCGACTTTCCTTCACCACTTCTTATGCCGAAGCCCTTCAGGAAACCGAATTCGCCTTCATCGCCGTGGGCACCCCCTCCGGCGTGAACGGGGAAGCCGATCTACAATACGTCGCCGCGGCCGCGCGTTCCATCGCCGAAAATATGACTGCCCCGTTGATCATCATCAACAAATCCACCGTGCCGATCGGGACCGGGGACTGGGTGGCCGATATTGTGCGTCGCCACCAAAAACAGCCGATCCCCTTCTCGGTGGTCTCCTGCCCCGAGTTCCTGCGCGAGGGCACGGCGATCAGTGACTTCATGAACCCCTACCGCGTCGTCGTCGGCTCCCTGGACCGCGAGGCCGCCGAAAAAGTTGCCCAGCTCCACTTGCCGCTGCGCGCCCCCATCGTGATCACCGATCTGCGCACGGCGGAGATGATCAAATATGCCTCGAACGCTTTCCTGGCGACCAAGATCTCCTTCATCAACGAGATCGCCGATATCTGCGAGGCCTACGGAGCAGATGTCAAAGAGGTAGCCGCCGGCATGGGCTATGATAAGCGCATTGGCCCCTATTTCCTGGATGCCGGCCTAGGGTGGGGCGGCTCCTGCTTCCCGAAGGACGTAAAGGCCCTGGCCTACATGGCGCAGGAAAAAGGTCTGAAGCCGCGCATCCTGGAATCGGTGATGGAGGTGAACTACCGCCGCCGCAAGGACGTCGTGCATCACCTGCAGGGGATGATCGGCGACCTGAACGGCAAAGTCATCGGCCTATTGGGATTGGCCTTCAAACCGAACACCGACGATATGCGCGAGGCCCCCTCGATTGACATCGCCAAAGCGCTGGTAGCCTCCGGCGCCGAGATCCGCGCTTATGATCCGGTGGCGATGGAGGTCGCACGCCCCTTGCTGCCGGCCGTCAAAATGTATCCGGACCCCTATCAAATGGCTGCCGGCTGCGATGCGTTGGTCGTAGTCACCGATTGGAACGAATTCAAGCAACTCGATCTGGAGCGTCTGCGGCGCGCCATGCGTCAAGCGGTGATCCTCGATGGACGCAATATCTACCAGCCGCAGATCATGCGCGAACTGGGATTCACCTATCGGGGCATCGGGCGCGGAGTCAACACCCATGAAGGAGCCTAACTTGGACCGTTTGCCGGTTTGCGATTACGAAGGCTCGGATTACCAGGAAAGGTTTTGGGAGCAGGGCGGCCGGGAATACGAGGATCGGGTAGAGGCAATTGCCCTGAGCCGCCTGCTCCCGCCGCAGGGAGGCGAGCGTCTGTTGGAACTCGGCGCCGGCGCCGGGCGAAATACGCCGCGTTACGTGGGCTATCGCCAGGTTATTTTGCTGGATTATTCCCTCACCCAGCTCCAGAAAGCGCGTCAACGCCTAGGGGATAGCGAACGCTTCGTTTACGTCGCCGCTGATGTCTATCGCCTACCTTTTCGGTACCAAGCTTTCGATGCTGCTACCATGATCCGCACCTTGCACCATCTCATAGAACCTGCCCGCGCCATGGAACAGGTAGCCAATGTTCTAGCGCCGGGTGCGATCTTCATCCTGGAATTTGCCAATAAGCGCAACCTGAAAGCTATCCTGCGCTATTGGCTGCGCCGGCAAAGTTGGAACCCGTTCAGCCTTGAAACGGTCGAGTTCGCCCCGCTGAATTTCGATTTTCACCCCCGCGCCGTGGAAGAATGGCTGGAAAAGAGCGGTTTTGCCGTAGAACGTCGCCTGACGGTTTCCCATTTTCGTCTGGAATGGCTCAAGCGCCACGTGCCTTTGACCTGGCTAGTGAAAGCAGATGCCTTGCTCCAGTGGAGCGGTGAATGGTGGCAGCTGACCCCTAGCGTCTTCCTGCGCGCCCGCCGGCAGGGAGCGACGGGACCCGCACCTGCGCCCACAGTCCACACACCGACCGATCTCTTCCGCTGCCTGAGCTGCGGGCAAGAGGGACTGCAGGCCTCTGATCAGCAGACGCTACTTTGCCCGAATTGTGGCAAAGAGTGGCCAATCCGAGATGGAATCTACGATTTTCGCCAACAAGAGGATGGGTAAAAGCCCATCCTCCCGTTTATGCTATCCTGGTGAACGCCGACGCGGCTACGGTTTGACCGCGCGAGTAGCAATGTAATTGGGATGATAGGCCGCCAGAGGGGAATCCTTCATAACGTCCTCATAGAGGCCGATAATGTGAAAACCGGCGTCACACTGCCCACCAAGCAAGTCGGTCAGGCTGTGACCGAATTCCAACGGCAGCCCTTTTTCCAGATGTTCCTGTAGCTCTTCCGGGCTAAGATGGGTCAGATCGGAATAGGGGATGGAGTGGTGCACCTCCAGTCGGCCCTCGTCGGCAGCATAGAGATCGAAAATGTAATGCACCGGGTTCATCATGCCGGCCAGGAGAAAACCGCCGTGGCGCAAGACGCGATAACACTCGCGCCAAACAGGGCGCACATCCGGGCAGAAAACGTTCGAGACGGGATGAAAGATCAAATCAAAAGATTCATCTGCGAAGGCCGAGAGATCGCGCATATCCCCTTCCACCAGACGTAGGGAAAGCCCTTCGCGTTCGGCCACCAGGCGATCTTGCTCCAGCTGACGGGGTGAATTATCGAAAACGGTGACGCGCGCCCCGGCTGCCGCCAGGATCGGCCCCTGCTGACCGCCGCCGGATGCCAGGCAGAGCACCTCCAGTCCCTCCAACGGTGGAAACCAGCTCCGCGGCACGGGAATGTTCTCGGTCAAAAGCACCTGCCATTCCCCGCACCGCGCCGCGGCGATCACTTCCGAGGAAACGGGCTTTGTCCAAGGGTTATCGGGGCTATCCACCTGGCGATCCCAGGCCTGACGATTCCAGGAACGGACGTCCATCGTTCACCTTTTCAACTTTTTGCGCATGCGATAAAGTCCAATGACGCCGACCATTCGTTGCAAATGCGGAATTGGGATACGCTCGACGATCTCATAGCCGTTCTTGAAATAGAGCTGTTGCGCGGCGCGATTTTCGATCGAGACGGTTAAGGCACAGGCGCGTAGCCCATTTTGGATGGCCTGCTCCTCAGCATGTTGCAGCAACAAAGTGGCGAGGCCTCGGCGGCGAAAAGCCGGCGCAACGGCCAGGTTCTGGATGAAAAATTCGTCCTTTCCCGCTTCGGTAATCCCCAGCAAAGGGATGGATTTGCGGACAAGATGCCAGAACCGCTTTAGACCGAGTAGCGCATATAGAAACCTTCCGGTGGAAAGTGCCAGGCGAGAAATCTCGAAAGCTGGAAAGGAAAGAGAACCCCTGCAATTTCCTTTTCCCATTCCACCACCCGAACATAACGATAGCTGAAACGGTTGGCCGGTCGTGGGAAGAGCGCCTGTAAAATGCTACCAGGCGGGAAAGAGGTCGCCGAAAGAAGAAAGGCCCCATCGCCTCCCAAGCTAACTTCCAGCAAGGGGATGGCGAAAGGGGCATCTTCAGGAAGTGCAGGACGCGTACGCACGACCATCAAGGCGTCGGCGTGCTCACGGGCACGGCCAGACCGCTCCAGGTGAAGACGCGCGGTTCGCTGGCTGCGCCGGCCGGGGCCCAGAGCGGTTCACCTTGGGCATCGGTGCCGATACGTCGCACCGGGATCACCCACCAGCGGAAAACGTGGGGGATCAAGTCGGTGGGACGGAAGGAAGTCGGCACAATGTAACGCGTTTCGGTAACATAATCCACAATTCGCCGCCCTTGATCGGCTGTGACATCTTCGATAGTGATCTGATAGGCCTCGTTTTCGCGCAACACGCCGAGAGAAGCCCATTGTAGGGTTACAACGTCATGGGCCAAGGTGAACGCCGCGCCATCGAGCGGCAGGAGCAGACTAGGAGCCGGATAAGGCGGCGGCACGGTCGGCGTAGGAGAGGGACCGGGCGTGGCCGCACGCTTACAGAGCGGAATGCGTAGCGTTTGACCGGTGAAGACGTTATCCGTCGAAAGTCCGTTCCACTCCTTGATCGCCTCGATAGGAACGGCGTAGTTCAGTGCGATTTTCGAAAGGGTATCGTTCTGCTGGACGGTATAGACCACCTGTTCACAGGCCTGACGGGTGGCCTCCTCCGGCAGAGGGGTAGCCGTGGGTGGGGGCGGAGCCGTTGGGGTCGGGTAGGGAATTTTGAGTTTCTGTCCGGCAAAGAGCGGGCAAGTAGAAGGCAAATTGTTTAAGATGATAATGCTTTGGGGAGAAACGTTGAAAGCAGCGGCAATGCCGATACAGGTATCGTTGGGCGCAACGGTATATTCAAACGGTGGAAGCGGTGTGATGGTAGGAGTGGGCGTCGCCGTCGGCGCCTCGGTAGGCGTGGGGGTGACGGTGGGCGTGTTAGTTGCCGTGGGAAACGGAGTGGGCTCAACCACCCGACCGGTCGAACGCAGCCCAAAGAAAACACCGGCCGCGCCGAGAAGCAACAGCAACACAAAAAGCCCGAGTGCCGCCGGCAGGCTAAGCGTAATGCTCGGCATTTGCGCCGGACGCAACGATTGTTTTTCGGCCTTTGGTGAAGAAGAACCCGCCGGCGGAACATCCAGTTGGGTACCGCAAACGGCACAGCGCGTCGCACTTTCACTGAGACGAGTGCCACAAGTGGGGCAAATTTTTGTCTTGGCAGTTTCAGGACTCATGGAGAAACATTATACCATCTCCTACCGCCTATAAGGCCGGATGGAGCTTTTCAAGGTTCAAAAGGACATTTGAAATGTAGCATAGATTTATCCTGTGCTAAAAACAAAAATGTCATAAAAACACAAAATTTTGCAGCATATATAAGTAGCATAAGATAAATCTTGTGCTACAGGTAGGCCGTTAGGCGGAGGGGAGATCGCCGGTGCTCTGCTCGCCACGCCTCCTTCCATAATCACACCATTCCGGGATCGGGCAACGTTCACACTGCGGACGCCGTGCCTGGCACACTTCGCGCCCCAGGCGAATCAGGTTAAGATGAGCGGCATAGTAAGTTTCCGGCAGAAAAAGCGCCTCCAGGAAGGAATGTGCTTCCTCTACGCTCATCTTCGGGGGACGCAAGCCAATCCTTCCGGTGACACGATAGATATGCGTATCCACCGGAAAGGCCGGCCGTCCCAAAGAGAAGAGGAGCACAATCGCCGCCGTCTTCGGTCCCACCCCTTTGAATTGCATCATCCAGCGTCTAGCCTCTTCGAGAGGCATCTCTGCCAAAAAATTCAGATCGAGCGTGCCGCGTTGTTGCGTGATCTCACGTAAGACTTGCTGCAAGCGCGGCGCCTTCTGGTTGGCCAGTCCGGCCGGGCGGATCGCCTCCATGACCTCTTCAACCGGCGCATCCCGCACGGCTTCCCAGTTCGGAAAGCGGGCACGTAATGCGTCAAAGGCGCGGTCCCGGTTGCGATCGTTGGTATTCTGCGAAAGAATGGTCGAGATCAGCTCATCCAAAGGCGGCAAGGGGCGGCGCCACTTTGGCTCACCATAGACTTCCAACAACCGCCGATGGATAGCAAGCGCCCGAGTGCGCCGATCTGCTTCGCTCATCGGAAAAGCCATTCCAACCAAAGCACCCCAAGCCCCAGGCTCAAAAGTGTAATCGGCACGCCGGCACGGAGATACTCCATAAACCGAATCTGCACCCCGCGCTGACGCGCCGTCTCGGCCACGATCAGGTTTGCCACCGATCCCAGCAACGTGAGATTGCCGGCAAACGTAGTGGCCAGCGAAAGCGTCAACCAGGCCTGGGTAGGATTGGGAAACTGCGGAATCAAGGGACGCAAGAGAAGCACCGCCGGCACGTTGGAGATCAAATTGCTGAGCACCAGCGAAACTGCGGCCAGCGGAGCCACACCTCGCTCGGCGATCGGGCGAGCAAAGCGGAAAAGATGCTCCACAAATCCGCCGGTCTCAATAGCCTTCGTGACGATAAACAACGAGGCAAAAAACACCAGCAACGAACCATCCACCTCGGCAAACACGCGCCGCGGCTTGAGCCGTCGCGTGATCAACAACAGTGAAGCAGCGATCAGCGCCGCCAGCGGGATCGGTACGCCGAGGAAAAAGGCGATCGCCATCACAGCGCTTGCCACCAGCCCCTTATTCAGCAGCGGTCGGTACACGCGCACGCTCAAATGCGGCACTTCCAGCGTACAAACCCGGAATTCTTCACGATAAAGCAAGATCAGGAGCGCCCAGATCACCCCCAGCCCGGCAAACGCCACCGGCGCCAGCGCAGCCGTAAAGCGTACAAACGGAAGCCCCGAAGCGATACCGATGATCATGTTTTGTGGATTCCCCACAATGGTGGCGGCCGAACCGATATTCGCTGCGCTCACCAGGCCGATCAGGTAAGGGATAGGGGCACGCCGCAAAGCCGTAGTGATCTCGATCACCAGCGGCGTGAACATCAGCACAATCGTATCATTGAGGAAAAACGCTGAAAGCACCCCAGAAGTCAACAGCAGCAGCGCCAGTAGACGGCGCGGGGAGCGCGCCCAACGCACCACCCAGGCCGTCACCCATTCGAAAAATCCTGCCAGGCGCAAATTAACGTTCAGGATCATCATGGCAAACAAAAGCAGGATGGTATTCATATCAATCGCCTGGTAGGCCTGCTCCAGCGGAATGGCGCCGGAGGCCATCAGTGCCGTTGCTCCCACCAGCGCAATGGTGGCACGGTTCATGCGTAGCCAGGGATAGCGTCCCACCGCTACCCCGATCAGGGTAAGGGTGATGACGATCAGCCAAAATGCACTCATCGGCTTCCCGTCCGAATGTGGTGCACCTTCCACGGTCCAAAAGCGACCGGGTCCACCCCAAGCACGCATAAATCTCCCAAATCGGCCTCGGTGGTTACGTATTTTTGCGCCCAAGGTCCCAAAAGGCGCGCCAGCCACAATCCCAAAAACGCCAGCCCCACCGCCAAAGGCAGGCGCCAGAACCAGCGTCGCGGCGCATGCGCCACATTCCGCAACGGTAACCAGGCCAACCAAGGCCCAAGGAAAAGGCTCAGACTGAGATTGGTGCCGCATCCCGGATGGATCGCCAAATGAGCTTCGCCGCGTCGTAGGCGGGTCTCCGCTTCGGCCAGCGCCACGCGCAGGACCTCGAGCGACACATCCCCAAAGATCAAAATGCCGCCGGGATAGGAATACCCAGCCAACGGACGGGTCGGCACATCGCGCGCCAGAATGTGTAAGGTAGCATGTTCTAAGGCATGATTTCGACGGGTTTGTAGGAGAGCAGACATGTGCCAAATTATACACCTCTCCTCACATGGTAAAATCAACCGCATGAACTACGCTGAGACCATTGCTACCCAACTTCAAGTCCGTCCACACCAGGTAGAGGCGGTCATTCGCCTGCTGGATGAAGGGAACACCATCCCCTTCATCGCCCGTTACCGCAAGGAGATGACCGGCTCCCTGGATGAAGAGCAGATCCGTATCATCGCCGAAGAAGTTGCTCGGTTGCGCCTATTGGACGAACGGCGTGCCACCGTGCTCAAAAGCATCGAGGCCCAGGGGAAGCTGACCGAAGAACTGCGCGCGGCCATCCTTGCCGCATCCACGATGACCGCGCTGGAAGACCTCTACGCCCCCTACCGTCCCAAACGCCGAACCCGTGCCACCATCGCCCGCGAAAAAGGGTTGGAACCGTTGGCGGAAATGATCCTTCAGCAAGTCAAAGCGCCGCGTTCGGCATTGGAAATTGCCGCCGATTTCCTCAACGAACAGGTCACCACCCCACAGGAAGCTCTAGAAGGTGCTCGTGATATTGTGGCCGAAGTGATCAGCGATAACGCCAACATCCGCGGCGAAGTGCGCAACAAGGCTCTGCGCTTTGCCACCCTCTATGCGCAACTTTTTGCGCATAGAGGCGACGAACGCCAAGTCTACCGTGACTATTACGAGTTCTCGGCACGCCTTGACCGCTTACAACCGCACCAGATCCTGGCGATCAACCGTGGAGAGCGCGAAGGCGTGCTGAACGTCTGGATCGAAATCCCAGAACGCAACTGGCGTAAAGCCATCGAAGCCGAATATCCTGTCGACCTGCTCTCTCCGTTCGCCGATGATCTGATCCGGGCCGCCGAGGATGGCGCCAAACGTCTGCTTCTGCCGGCGATCGAACGCGATCTGCGCCGCATATTGACCGAAAGAGCCGAAAGCCACGCCATTCAGGTTTTTGCCACCAACCTGCGTGCTCTGCTCGGTCAGCCCCCTCTTGCGGGTCACATCGTCCTGGGCATCGATCCCGGTTATCGCACCGGCTGTAAAGTCGCCGTCGTGGATGCGACCGGCAAATTGCTTGATACCGCTACCATCCACCCACACGAACCACAAAACGAATGGCAGGAATCGCTCCAAACCCTGCAAACGTTGATCCAGCGTCATCACGTGACCCTGATCGTGATCGGCAACGGGACGGCTTCGCGCGAAACCGAGAAGCTGGTGGCCGAACTGACGCGTCACACCCCTCAAACAAAGTATCTGATCGTCAACGAGGCCGGAGCCTCGGTCTATTCTGCTTCGCCCTTGGCACGGCAGGAACTCCCGCAGCTGGATGTCTCGATGCGCGGCGCCGTTTCCATTGCTCGTCGGGCGCAGGATCCGCTTGCCGAATTGGTGAAGATCGATCCGAAATCCATCGGCGTGGGCCTCTATCAGCATGATGTAGATCAAACAGCACTTTCTCACACCCTTGAGGGGGTGGTTGAAAGCGTGGTCAACGCCGTCGGCGTAGACGTAAACACGGCCAGCCCGGCCCTATTGACCTACATCGCCGGCATCGGGCCGAAACTGGCAGAAGCGATCGTCGCCCACCGACAAGAACACGGTCCCTTCCGCACGCGTCAGGAATTGCGAAACGTGCCTGGCTTCGGCCCAAAAGCCTTTGAACAGGCGGCCGGCTTCCTGCGCATTCGCGGGGGCGATGAACCACTGGATGCTTCTGCCATCCATCCAGAAAGTTATGCCATTGCCCGCGCCGTGCTGGAACGGGCGCAGATTTCCTTCGATACTCCCCTCGAAGAACGCAAAGCAGCCCTCGATCGGCTACTGGCACAAACGCCGCTCCCGCGCCTAGCACAGGAACTGAACTGCGGCGAACCGACGCTACGGGACATTTTCGATCAAATTCTGCGCCCCGGCCGCGATCCACGGCAAGATACTCCGCCACCCATCCTGCGCTCCGACGTAGTCAGAGTGGAGGACCTACAGGTCGGAATGCGCCTAAAGGGCACGGTGCGCAACGTGGTTGACTTCGGCGCCTTCGTGGATATCGGCGTAAAACAGGATGGTCTGCTTCACATCTCGCGAATTCCGAAAGGCACGCGCCTGGCAGTAGGAGAAATCATCGAGGTGGAAATCCTGGGTGTGGAGCCAGAACGCGGGCGCATTCGCCTGGGATGGGGCCACTGATTTTTTGGAGTTGTCATGTCCACTCCTGCAAATGCCGAAAAACAACGTGCTGCTCTGAATTCGCTTTTAGCCGCCATTGGCTTGACCACCTTCAAGCTGATCGTTGGCGTGCTCACTCGCTCCTTGGGCATCCTGGCCGAGGCCGCTCACTCAGCGCTCGATCTGGCAGCAGCCGGCATGACCTTGTTCGCCGTCCGCGCTGCCGATCATCCGCCGGACCGTGAACACCCTTTCGGACACGGTAAGATCGAAAACCTTTCGGCTCTCTTCGAGACCCTGCTTCTGCTCATCACCGCGCTCTGGATTATTTATGAGGCTCTCCAGCGCCTTTTCTTCAAGCACGTCGAAGTAGAACCTTCGATCTGGGCGTTTGTGGTGATGATCATCTCCATCCTCGTGGATGTTTCCCGCTCCCGCCTGCTCCAGCGCACCGCAGAAAAATACAACAGCCAGGCATTGGAGGCCGATGCCCTTCACTTTCGCACGGATATCTGGTCATCGAGCGTGGTCATCCTCGGCCTGATCGGAGTCACTTTGGCAGAAAAGTTTCCGGCCCTCGCCTGGTTGGCGATGGCAGATGCCCTTGCGGCCATTGCCGTGGCCTTGATCGTAATCTACGTAAGCGGGAAATTGGGCTGGCGCACCATGCGCGCTCTGATCGACACTGCCCCTGATGGTATCACCGAACAGATCATCCTCGCCGTCGAATCCCTAGAGGGAATTCAAGATTGTCACGCCGTGCGCATTCGTCCCTCCGGCGCCCATTGGTTCGTAGACCTACACATTACCATGGACGGGGAAACCAACCTGCGCGAAGCCCACACCATGACCGAGATCGTCGAACGCTGCGTCCAGTCCATCCTACCGGGATCGGACGTTACCGTTCACGTTGAACCGCCGGAGATGAAGGGGACGTGAGATAGAGAATAGGGAATGGTGCTTCTATCACTATTCCACGGTGAAAAGAGGCACAGATGCTTGTGCTCCAAATTTATGCCTATACGCAGTTGCAGGAGAACGCTTGTCCTACCCTACAAGACTGCTCCCATCAGCTCCCTCGGTTGTAGATTGACGCCTGACGCATCCCGTGATACAATTTGCCATGCAATCGGGCGCGTAGCTCAACCGGCAGAGCAGTGGCCTTTTAAGCCATTGGTTGGGAGTTCGAGTCTCCCCGCGCTCACTCTGAGGGGAAAACAAGGAACGCCTCTATGTCCATCACTCCCATCCTTCGCTTGCTAGAAGCCGATCGCTGGCAAGATTATGAGCTCTTAGATTGCGGTAATGGCTGGAAACTGGAGCGCTTCGGCAAATTCCTCTTCGTCCGTCCCGAAGCACAGGCCATTTGGAAGCCTTCTCTTCCCGAAAAGGAATGGCGGCACGTCCATGCGCGATTTGAACCGGCGGCTGAAGAGAGCGGAGGTCACTGGGCCTTTTATCAGAAGGTTCCGGAGCGTTGGGAACTTTCCTATCGTTTGCCTGCACCTGAGCCTCAAAAAACGCCGACCGAACTACGTTTTTGGGTGATGTGCACGGCCGGCCGTCACCTAGGCCTTTTTCCCGAAGTAGCCTCTCATTGGGATTGGCTCTATCGGCTGGTGCAGGAAGCGCATCGCCGGGGTGACTCGACGCGTGTGCTAAACCTGTTCGGTTATACCGGGCTGGCCAGCTTGGCCGCGGCGGCAGCCGGCGCACAGGTCACCCATGTAGATGCTTCCCGTAAAGCCGTGCAATGGGCGCGCGAAAACGCTCGGGCTTCCGGGCTGGAAGCACACCCCATTCGCTGGCTGGTGGACGACGCTTTGAAATTCGTCCTACGCGAGGCACGGCGCGGTCAACGCTATGATGGCATCCTGCTCGATCCGCCCAAATTCGGGCGAGGCCCTAAAGGGGAAGTCTGGGAAGTTTATGAATCGCTACCCAAACTATTGCAGGTCGTGCAAGAAGTGCTCAGTCCGCGTCCGCTTTTCCTGATCCTGAACATCTACGCAGTGCGTGCTTCGGCCATTCATGTAGCCCAAGCGCTGGCAGAAATCGTTAACGGGCAGGATGGCACATTAGAATATGGGGAACTGCTGACGCGCGAAACACACGGCAAGCGCTACCTTTCCCACGCTGTCTACGCGCGCTGGGGGGCAGTGGGAAGATAGATGGTAGACCACAGAGGATAGACAGTGGGATTGATGGATCGATTTGCTAATGCAATGCGCTTTTCGTCCGATTCATCACCGAGCGACACGCAAGTCATCCAGGTGATGAAAGCACTACTCTTCCGGCGGGCGATGAATGCGCACGTAAATCGAAATCCCTAGCAATCCCAAAAAGAGCCCGGAAACGGAAGCGGCATACGAAAGAAAGGCTAGGAAAAAGGTGGAAGGCAGGATGCGTAGTACCATCAGAAAGGGCAAAACTGCCCCAAGTACCACCAACCCGCCTCCCAACCCGATCAAAAGGCGATAATCTGGCATACAGAAGCAAATCAATCCTGGCGATAAAGCCAGCATGACGTAAAGTGCTGCGGATACGGCTCCAGCTCCGGCGGTTCCTGGACCTCACACAGCCCCTGGATCATGCGGCTACAGCGCGGATGGAAGCGGCATCCCGCCGGCGGCCTGACCAGGCTCGGCGGCTCGCCCGGCGGCACTTCCTTGAAGGTGTGGGCATTGCGCGCGTCCGGATCGGAAGTCGCGGCCAGCAGCGCATGAGTATAGGGATGAAGCGGCTGATCCAGCAAAGAACGAATGGGGGCTTTTTCGATCAGCTGACCAGCATACATCACAAAAATGCGTTCGGAAAAGTATTTGACCGTCGAAAGATCGTGGGTAATATAGATAAACGCCAGATTGTGCCGCTCTTGGAGACTGCGCAACAGCTTGAGGATCTCCACGCGTACCGAGGCATCGAGCATGGAAACCGGTTCATCGGCGACGATCATCTTCGGCCGCAGGATCATCGCACGGGCAATGACCACCCGTTGCTGCTGACCACCGCTAAGCATGTGCGGGAACTTGCCCAGGAAATCCTCCACCGGTGAAAGTTTCACCTCTTCCATCACTTGCCGAATGCGTTCCCGGCGCTCGCGCCGATCCTTCACACCGGCAATGATTAACGGTTCTTCCAGAATTTGCTCCACATTCATGAAAGGTGGTAGCGCCCCAAACGGGTCCTGCTGCACATAGCCGACCTGAGAGCGATACCAGCGCAACCCTTCCCGACCCAACGCATGAATATCTTTACCATCGAAAATAACCTGCCCTTCGGTCGGACGATGTAGCCCCAGGATCGTGCGCATAAGGCTGGATTTGCCACAACCACTCTCTCCCACGACCGCAATGGCCTCACCACTATGTAAATCGAAGGACACCCCATCCACGGCGCGCACATGACCGACGATCCCAAAGCCAAAGCGCCGCAACTCAAACCAAACGCGCAAATTGCGCACCGAAAGCAACACATCTCGCCCACTTGCAGTTGAAATTGAAGCAGTCTGTTCCTGTGTCAGCATATCGTGACTCCCTCTAAGCATATTTCCAGCAACGCACCTTACGTCCGTCCACTTCAAAAATCGGTGGCGGTTCCTGACATTTGGCAAAGCGCAGTGGACAGCGATCGGCAAAACGACAACCGGTAGGGGGCGAGATCAGGCTAGGGGGTTGCCCGGTGATAAACTCCGGTTCCTGATCGGCGCGCAAGCGGGGCACACTGGCCATCAACATGCGGGAATACGGGTGCAGCGGCTCATGGAAGAAACGTTCGGCATCCGAGCGTTCCACGATCTGACCGGCGTACATTACAGCTACATCATCGGCTAACTCACTGGAGGTAGCAATATCGTGGGTGATCAAAATAAAGCTGGTGCCCAGTTCCTGTTTGATGCGCTTGAGCACGTTGAAGATATTCGCCTGGGTCAACAAATCGAGCGCCGAGGTCGGCTCATCCAGGATAATCAGGCTGGGAGAAGTAACCAGCGCCATCGCCAGCGCCACGCGCTGACGCATGCCACCGCTCAACTCAAAAGGATAGCGCGTCAGGAAATCCTGTGGTACGCCGACGTGCTCAAACATGCGGCGCGCCAGGTCCAGGGCCTCATCCCTGATCAAGCCAAGGTGCACCATCGCCGGTTCCGCCACCTGATCGCCGACGCGCAGCACCGGGTTCAGGGCATTCATCGCTGCCTGCGGCACCATCGAGATTTCCACCCAGCGCACATTGCGACGATATTCTTCATCGTTCAGGCGCATCACGTCGGAGCCTTTGAGGTAAATATGTCCATCATAACGCGCCACATTGCGCGGCAGCAGGCGCAAAATAGCCTTGGCCAAAGAGCTTTTTCCACACCCTGATTCACCCAGAATGACCACGGCGCGATGATAATCGAGATCGAAATCCACTCCATCTACGGCCTGTACCGGCCCACGCAGAGTGGCAAAATGTAAAATAAGATTTTCAACGCGTAAAAGGTGAGCAGCGCTTTCCATCACATGCCTCGCAAGCGGGGGTTGAAGATGCGGTCTAGCGAAAAGCCCAGGACGGCAAACGATAGGCCGCTGATCATGAGCAGGAACGAAGGCTCCAGCACCCAGTAATACATGCCCTTATAGAGCGCCCCGTTGAACTCGGCATCCTGGATGATCTTGCCCCAGGTAGGTAACACCGGATCGCCCAGACCGATAACGGCCAAAGAGGCCTCCAGGAAGACATAGCTGGGAATACCACTGACCAGTGCCGGGATGAGCAACGGGATCAAACGCGGCACCATATAGCGCAAGATAATCCGGGCATCGCCGGCGCCATAGGCACGGGCGGCCTCAATATAGGGCATTTCGCGTACCTGCAGGAAAATGGCGCGATAGCTCTTGATCGCCCCGCCAAAGATGCTTAATAGTACCGTCACACCTAGAATGACAAAAATGCTACGCGAATAGAAAGTACCCACCATAATCAAGATGGGCAGGAAGGGCAAAACCAGGTTGATCTCGGTAATGCGCTGGATCAGATCGTCCACCCAGCCGCCGAACCAGGAACCGATGGCGGCGATCAACATGGCAGCCAACGAGGTGCCCACCGAAGCCAGTAAACCAAACATCAAGGCTACCGGCAAGCCCCAGAGCAACCCTACCTTCAGATCGCGGCGCATGTGATCGGTGCCAAACCAGCCATATACTTTACCATATTGGATGAACTCAACATCCACATCGGTATCGGCCTCGAAGGTCAGGATTTCGACCTTCAAGCGATAATCCCCTTTGAGCGGCTTGGGCGGCTGACTTTGCGGTTCAGCAAACAAACCTATATTATGATCTTCCCCTCCCAAACGTTGGGCAAGTTTCTGATCCTGGGCAAAACGATAGTTGAATTTTGCACTCTGCAGACCGAAATCGGAAACCCGCATCGAACGCCCATCTGGCGTTTTCCAGGACAAAGAAACGAATGGAGCTTTGGCATTCCCACTCGAGGTCGTATAAAAATACATCGAGAGCTCTTGCGGGAATTGATCGGCTTGGAATGGGATGGTAAACTCGACGATAATGCGGCGTCCATCGCCGGCGGGTTCATAGGTTTTCCATTCCAGATGTTGACGCGTATCCAAGATCAGCGTTTCCGGCAATTTTTCCCGCCGGAACCAGTTCACCCACTTTGGAGGCACCGTCTTAGGCAATTGATACCAAACAGATTCCCCGCCTCGCCACAAACGAACAGCCTCACGATAAGGAAGGGCAATCACAATCCAAATGGCGGCGATGATCATAAGCAAGATAATGATCAGACTCACCACCGCCGAAGGATAACGACTGAGATCGCGAAAGGCACGAGAGAGTTGGTTCATCCGCTACGCTCCTGCCCGCCGATCTTGACGCGCGGGTCCACAATGGCATAGATAAAGTCGAGCAAGAAGACGGTGATCGCCAACAAGTAGGCATAGATCACAGTCGAAGCCACGATTACGGGCACATCGAATAGGCCGACGGCGAAAAACAATGTGCGTCCAAGGCCAGGCCAGTTGAAAACGGTCTCAAAAATAGGTGCGCCTGTCCAAAGGCCAATGATCAACAAGGCAAAGCCGGTAATAATCGTGGGCAAAGTCGGACGAAGCACATAGCGCCGTTCGATATCTTTATCTTTCAACCCCTTTGCCTTGGCCATTTCCACATAGTCTTCGCTGGAATAGATCAGGAAGAAGGTGCGATTGCTATAGACACTCAAAAAGATCGAGCTCAAGGTAATGGCCATCACCGGCAGGATTAAATGGTAAATCAGATCCAGAGCGTAAAGCAAAGAATTCTCCGGGGGAGGAATGCGCACCATGCCGCCGAACGGAAGCACTTTTAAAACGGCAGCGAAGATGACGATCAGGAAAATCCCGTAGAACCACCCCGGTGCTGAAGAAAGGGGTGAAAGTGCTACGGTGAGCTTATCCCAGAAGCTACCATAGCGTCTGGAAAGGGAAAGCCCCAAAAAAAGCGCCAGGAAAAAGAGCACCATGTCCGCCACGCCGAACAACAACAAAGTCGCCGGCAAGCGTTCTAACAGAATTAACCGTACCTGCCGTGAGCCGCTATCACTGGTCAATTGGAACGAACGCCCTAGATTCAGGCTCAAGGCATTATAGAGAAAACGAAAACTACGGACCAAAAACGGCTGATCCAAACCATAACGCTTTTCTTCCAGGCGGATCAAATCTTCCATCCGCTTTTGCCGCACCTCTGGAGGCAAGTTACGTAGGGTCGGATCGGTCAACATGCGGGCTTGCACACTCTCACGGATCTCGCCACGGCGGATCTGATCGAGATATCCGCCCATATTTGCGATCAGAATCGTCAAATAGACCCCGATGACAACCGTGACAAACAAAGTAACCAAGCGCACTAGCGTATAGCGCGCCACACGATTGATCGTATTAACAGTGGCTTTGCGGGCAATGGAGCCGGTGATCGAAAGTTCGCTCATCGTCCTCTCTCAAAAAGGCGCTAAAAAAGCCTGATAGGGGAGAGGTCCCCCCTATCAGGCAAGTGTGGCAAAAGGTTACGGCACCGTGACGAACTGGATACTCTGGAAGGACGGGATGCTAACCAGGTTGGAAGCAACCACCACTTCCAGCTTGTTCGTGCCGGCGGTCAGGCCCTTGGTCACATCGGCGCTCAACACAACCTGGTACTTGCCGTCGGAAACAAAGGTTGCATCGCCCTTGGCGACCAGGTTGTTATTGGCATCGAAGAGCAGGTACTTGACCGAGGCCAGCTCATTGGCCGGATAGGGCTCACCCTTGAAGGTGACGGCGACATCGAAGGTAGCCGATTCGCCTGCCTTCACCTGGGCCGGGCCATCCACCGAGACGGTAGCGATCTTCGGTTCGCCGAAGCGAGCCCACTTATCCGCCATGTCGGGGAAGTCGGCGAAGCGCTTCAGCACGACCGACTTCTCGGTGGTGAAGACCTTATCCAGGTAGAAGGGACCGGTACCGACCCAGAAGTGACCATGGGCCTCGTACCATTTCTGCAAGTTGGCATAGCGCGCCTTGGCCTCATCAGCAGTGACGTATTGACCAAGCGTCGGCTCATACGGCACATAACCGGAGGAAACATCCTGATCAAGGTAGCCCTTCAGGATCTCCAGGCTTGGACCACCAATGAAGGATGTCCATTCTACACTGTTGGCCTGAGCCTTATCGGCAGAGAAGGCCAGCTTATTATCCGCTTCAGCCTGGATCCCGAGCGTCAAAGCGTGCCAGGGCGCCTGACCATATCCATAATTCGGCCACCAGGTGCTCACGGTGAGCTCGGCATCGAGCAGGTAGTAATCATCGTAGGTCTCGATGGTGAGCGGATCGGTGGATACGATGCGCACGCCCTTGAAGTGCGAGAGGAAGGACTCCAGATTCGAAGCGGTCGCTTCATCGTAGATCTTGCTTTCGGGCTTGCCGGGATCAAAGGTCAGGATCATGCCTATGATGAAATCGCCCAGTGTGAGCGGCGAACCATCATGCCACTTGACCTTCTGGAAGAGGTCCTTCGGGTATACCACCGTGGTCTTCACCAGGGCGGTCGTACCCTCAGGGAATTTCTCACCAACGGTGATGAACTTCTGATTGGCAGCATCCCAATCGGCCCAAGCATCGGCCGGGACCTGGATTTGAGGCTCGAACTTCAGGTCCACCCAGTCGAGCGTTTTGGCGATCGGCAATCCTTCCTGAGCTACGACCTCAGCCTTTTCAAAGCGCTGCGGCCAGGCCAGGCCGGTATAGGGATCGGGCATAGCAGCAGGGTCGGCTGTAGCACGAACGGCCATTTGATCCGAAATCCAATTCGAACCTCCCAACGGGTTCCACGGATCGACCGGGATACCGTTCACGGCCAAGCGGATCTCACCGCCCTGCTTATCCGTGAATTGAATGGTGTAAGGCCAGAGGCGAGAGCCAGAGACACCGCCGGCCAGATCGGCTGCCACCTGGACATTGGCGCGAGCCGGGCTGAACGAAATCTGATCCACCAACCAGACGCGTACCGAGTCCTTCAGCGCCAGCTCCATCGCTTGCTGGAACAACTGGCCGCGCTCTTCCATGCTCTTGAAATCGTTGTTCCAGAGTTTCTCGGCCACGCCATAGAACTCATCCGAAGGAGTGTAAGCCTGCCAGAGCGGCACCCCACCACCCAACTTTGTATAGAAGAAAGCAAAGTTGGAGCCATCATCACGCGAGACCGCCGTGGTGATCCAGCCACCAGTATAGAGATGCCACTGGCCTTCCGCAGGATCGCTGCGCAACCAGATTGGTGAAGCCTCCTGGCGGCTCTTATACTGGCGATCCACGACAAACCCGGCATCTTCCAGCAAGCCGGAAATGTAATCGGCAGTCGGCTTGCGCTCATCCTCGATGCGGATGAGGAAGATCAGGGTTACAGGCTGGCCGTTATATTGCCACTTACCATCGGCACCCAAGGTCGCGCCCAACGCCTCCATGCGCTCCTTGATGATGGCTTTGGCCTTGTCAGGATTGTAAGCATAGATGTTCTCGAGCGCACGAGCCGTGTCAATATAGCGGGCGTAATCCGGGAAAGAGGAATTGAGCGGCAGCAGCTTGGGCACAGCCAGACCGCCGTAAATCTCCTGGACGATGTAGTTGCGGTCCACGAGCATGTTGATCGCTTCGCGGATCTGCGGATCGCCGAAGGGATTCAGGCGGCCATCGCTGAAGTTCAGCACCGGATTGAAGGTGAGTTCGGTGTAGGTGCCCAACGAGGTGTAATAGCGCAAATTCGGATCCCCTTTGACGACCTTGAAGTTCTCCGGGTTGGAAACGGTTTCGGCAAAGAGGTCCAGTTCCCCTGCCTGCAATTGCTTGATGGCTACATCGGGGGAATCAATGCTGGTGAACACCACCGAATCCACCATCGCGCCATAGACGGGGACCGGCGTCGGCGTTGGTGGAACAGGGGTGGCCGTTGGCGCCGCTGGGGCTTGAGTCGCCGGCGCTTGTGTAGCAGCAGGCGTCTTCGGTGCGCAGGCTGCCAGGACCATGCTCAAGGCAACCAGAACGCTGACGATATAGAGAACACGTTTCATGTTCATACTTTCTCCTCCAAAGGGTTTCTAGAAAGTGATCGAAAGAGATATAAACAGTGAAAACCGCTTACTTATCTGCACATCACCTCCTCTCAAAACATAGATTTCCTCTGAGTCCCCAACGTTTTAGTACCAGGCAGAGCGAAACTATTGCCATAGGTGACATATATTATACCAAATTTGCTTTTTTGTACAGGCAAAACCCAAATGAGGATAGTAGCCCGTAGACGGTGGCGTAATGCGAAAAAGAGGACAAAAACACAAGGCAGTTATTCATTTGAGAGCCCGAAGATACTGCCCCAACCGACGACGCAACAAGATGAACAAAAACCCCAAAAAGAGAAGGGCCAAGAGCCATCGGAAATGACCGGAAGGAGAAGTATAAGCACTCGCCCAAGTAATCTGCGCTGCGTTCTGAGGCCCTATCGCAGTGGATGCATTCCACAAACCATTTTCGCGCAGGAGGAATGCCGTCACTTGCCAAGCTTCCTCATCAGAAAGACTACCCGGCTTCCAATAGGGCATTGCCGCTCGAATGTAACTCTGCAATGCCGCAGCATTCGAGAATTTTTCAATTGTGCCTTTACCAATCACCGCAGGTATTTCGGTTGGTAAACGAAAGCCACTCTCATAGGGCCGTTCCCCATGACAGCCACTCTCCCAACAATTGCGATCTTCCGGTGGATAGGTTTGACGAAATTCTTCCGTAAGACCTTGTCCTCGATCGCCATGACAGGGCAAACAAGAAAGCCAGTATACCTGAGCACCATAATCAGCCTGGGATGGCGTAGGAGGTAACGTTGGACGCGCCAAGCGATCGGGGGTTGGGGTCACCCTTTCCTGTGCCAGGACAGTCTCCCGATAAAAGAACAGCCCTGTCAATAGCAGGGCTGTTGCCAAAACGTAGATACCTTTTTGCATGATTAAATCCTGCCACGCATGCGCGGATCGAGCACATCGCGAAAAGCATCACCGACTAGATTCCAGCCCATCACGAAGAGCACCAAAGTCAAACCGGGCCAGATCACGATATACCAATACCGATCCAGGCTGGTGATCCAGTTGCGGGCGAAGGAAAGCACCTGTCCCCAATCGGCATACCCAATATCTGTACCAATCCCCAGGAATGAAAGTGCGGCAAAGGAAAGCACAACATCCCCAATCGCCAGCGAGGCCAGGACCAGTGTGGGAAAGATAGCATTCGGCAAAATGTGTCTGAGGAGAATGCGACTATCTTTCACACCGATCACCCTGGCTGCTAATACGTAATCTCTTTCCTTGATGGAGAGGATATCCCCTCGAATAATGCGCGCATATCCCATCCATCCAAACGTGATCAGGGCAATCAGAGATGGTAGCAGACTTCGCCCAATCCGTGGCGTCAGCACCGCCGCCATGATCAACGCGGCCAGGATGAAAGGTAGGGTGAGCATCACGTCTACGATGCGCATAATCACATTGTCAACCACCCCACCATAGTACGCTGAGATCGAACCGATGATTACGCCGATCAGGAAGGTGGAAAATACCACGATCAGGCCTGTCTTGAAGGCAGTACGCGTGCCCCAGATAATGCCATAATACACATCATACTGTCCCTGCGACGTACCAAGAATATGCACCCATTGCTCGGTATCAAAGACATACTTCCACCATGCAGGCAAAGAAGGCGCATTGCGACGCCATTCTGAGAACATCGGGCGCGGTTCTGCGCTAAAGCCATCCCGTGGAATTTTATAAGGATCATTGGGATTCAAAGGAGGGGCCAAAACCGGGGCTAGAATGGCTATCAGCACAAAAAGACCGATGAGCGTAAATCCCAGAATAGAGGCCGGTGTCCGCAGCAATCCCTTCAAGAGGCGATAGTTCTCCGGCCCGATGAGCCGTTCGAGTCGGCCAATCTCTCGAAGTGGCTGCGTTTCGACTAAGAGAGCATTATCGGCTGGCATGTTGTTCGATTCCGGCATGGCGCGCTCCTTCAAGATAGACGAACTCGAGGATCAATATAGGCATACAAAATGTCCACAACCAGGTTAGCGACGATCAAAATAAACCCGTTGAACAACGCAAAGCCCAATGTCGTCACTACATCCAACTGCGAGGCGGCTGCGGCAGCTGCCGAACCGATGCCAGGATAATTAAACACCGTTTCGGTAATAACCACCCCGCCCAACAGCCCCACTACGCTAAAGCCCGCCAGCGTCACCACCGGGATCATTGCGTTGGGGCGGGCATGCTTGTAAATGACATCCTTTTCCGGCAACCCTTTAGCACGAGCGGTAGTCACATATTCCTGCCGTAGGGTTTCCAACATCGATGAGCGAGTCACACGCAGAAAGGTTGCCCAGTTGATATAGGAAAGAGTAAGAATAGGCAAGACCATATGACGCAGAGCGTCAAGAAAGATATCCAACCGCCCATTGAGCAGGGCATCAATGGTCAAAAGGCGGGTGTAATGATGGAAAGAGGGCGAATTGACCACTGCACTTGCCCAATCCGAAAGCCTACCGGGAGGAAACCACCCCAGCTTGGCATAGAAAGCCATCAATACCAGTAGACCAAAAACAAATGTAGGGAAAGATGTGCCGATAATACTGAAAATCCGGCCTGCCTGATCGATAAAACCATTGTGATGAACTGCAGCCTGCACGCCTAGCCATATGCCGACCAGGATCACAGGCGCTACTGCCCATAAGGTGAGATCAACCGTATTGGGGAATCGAGTAGCGATCAATTGAGCTACCGGTTGGGAGCCGGTACGCGACCAGCCAAAATCACCAAAGAGAATGCCGCCCCGCCTTTCACCCGTTTGCGGATCGCGCACTCCCACCAACCAGCGCCAATACTGCTCATATAATGGACGATCCAAACCGTATACCTTGATGATCCCTTCCAATGCCCGTTCATTTTTCGGCAGATCACGCGTATAGAGGGCTGCGCGATCCACCGGGGTCAAAAATTGCAACATCGCAAAGATCAAAACGGTAACCCCGAAAAGCAGCAAAGGAACCAGCAACAGACGTCTGATGATGTAGTTGATCATAGGCAGTTTAATCTCTGAAAGATTTGGGATGGACAGGAGAGAATCTCCCTGTCCATCCCAAATAGGAAACAACGGCTTATTTCTTTGAAATGGCGTAGTAGTAGAAGCCAGGGAAGATGGGGTTGCGGATCACCCCTTCCACGTACCGCGGCTCATAGGCATGACTGGTGGCCACCGCCAAGAGGATGGTCGGCACGTTCTCATAGTAGAGAGCGTTCAGCTGCTTATAGATCTCATGCCGCTTGGCCGGATCGGTTTCGGCGACACCCTTGTTGATCAGTTCTTTAAACTGGTTCTTCAACTCCGCCGGCAGACCCTGGCGGCTGGCATAGGTACCGATCATGTACGGCACATACCAGTTGTGCGGATCGTGGATATCCTCCAGCCAACCACTGACAAAATAAGGGGCTTCTTTGTTACGGATGGTGCGCAGGAAGGCCGGCCACGGCAGACCTACCGTCTCAATGACAAACTTGTCGTTCACCGAGCTGATATTGGTCGCCAGGATTTCAGAAACGGTCTGGCGGGTGGTGTTACCCTGGTTGTAAAGCGCCTGCAGGCGGAAGCCAGTCGTCCAAACATCGCCTTCGGGATCCTCACCGGCCGGGATGCCATCTTTATCCACATCGGCCAGCTTGAATTCCTCTTCGCACTTGGCCTGATCGAAGGAATACTTCGGTGCATCTGCCTCATAGCCCGGCATACCAATGAGAGATACTACAGGCGATTGCACCGCCTCTCCATTGAACACATCCTGGATGTAGGTATCCCAATCAAAGCAGTAGGCAAAAGCCTTGCGAATGTGGATATCCGAGAAGAAATCGCGCGGGATGCCATTTCCATCCAGTTTCCCGGACCCAACATAGTTGCTGGTTTCAGCAATGTTGAAGTTCAGGAAAATATCAGTGCGGGTTACACCAGGCTGGCCAATGTAGAGACGCAGCGGTTTGTTGGGATCGACCTCAACGCAAGGCTTGTAGGTATTGGCATTGAGATCAAACTCGCAGCGCTCACCGACCAGTTCATCAACCTGAGAGCGGTTCTCCGGCGGGACTGCTACGAAGTCGGCATCACCGGCCTGGAGCATGGTAAAGCGCGTACCCCATTCGTTGACCTGCTTGATCACCACGCGCTCCAGTTTGGCAGGTTCGCGCCAGTAGTTCTCATTGCGCACCAGCACGATCTCCTGACCCTGGGTCCAGTGATCCAGCTTGAAGGGGCCGGTACCGTTGGCGATCGTCGTGAAGGGATCCTCTTCAGATGGAATGGCATAGTAATTCTGCCAGGTCTCGCAGGAGCCATCCCAACCACCGTTTGCAACGACCCATTCCTTATCCATGATCGAGCCCCAAGTCTGGGCAATGGTGGCCAGGAAGGGGCCCCACGGCTGGGCCAGTTTCATGGTGACGGTCCAATTCTCGTTGTCGGCCACGATGGCATCTTTCACCTTCTGGCAAGCCTCCAGCAGCTTGGCCGGATCGGCAGCTTTAATGCCTTCGCGATCGTCATAGAGGTTCCCCTCAGGATCGACCAGCAAAGAAACATCATCGATGCCAACGCCGAAGAAAGGCTCAGCCAGCAACCACTGTGGGCCATGCGTGCCACCGAAGAGCAGACCGCGCTGGAAGGTGTAAGCCACATCTTCCGGCGTCAGATCGCCACCTTCATGGAATTTCACGCCCTGGCGAATCTTAAAGGTGTAGGTGGTACCATCCTCGGAAATGGTCCAGGATTCCGCCAGCAGGGGGACAAACTCACCTGGTTGATCGCCTTTGAAGAAAATCAAAGGCTCATAGACGTTCTGGATGATCTCACCACCGGCGGTTTCATACGCCAGAGCCGGATCGAGCGTTTCAGGCTCACCGAAGACGGCCACAACCAAGGTCGTCGGATCCTTGGACTTAAAGCCAGCAGGTTGAGGCGCCTGGGTAGCCGGGGCTTGGGTGGCCGGCGCTTGGGTAGCCGGTGCTTGCGTAGCCGGCGCTTGAGTGGCTGCCGGCGTCTTGGGAGCGCAAGCAGCCAGTACCATGCTCAACACAACCAGCACGCTTAACGCAAAGAAAATCTTACGCATTTCTTCCTCCTTAGAGATTTTGAAAGTGGTGCAAGTTACGGAATCACTCAAGACAAGATAGCAAACTCCCCTTTCTCAGCATCACCTCCTTTCAGGATACTGCTTTTTCGGCAAAATGACAAGCCACATAGTGTCCTGGACTCAACTCACGGAATTCGGGTACTTGCTCCGCGCAGATGGATTGTGCAATCGGACAACGCGTGCGGAAACGACAGCCAGAAGGAGGATTAACCGGTGAAGGTACATCTCCCTCCAAAATGATCCGCTTCCGTCGCGCTTCTGCCAATGGATCCGGAATAGGAACGGCAGAAAGTAACGCCTGGGTATACGGATGGAGCGGATGCTCGTAGAGCTCATCTTTCTCTGCTATCTCCACAATTATACCCAGATACATCACCGCTACACGATCGCTGATGTGACGTACCACCGAGAGATCGTGGGCGATAAAGAGATACGTGAGATTAAATTGCGCTTGCAGATCTTCCAAAAGATTGATAACCTGGGCCTGGATCGAAACATCCAACGCCGAAATCGGCTCATCGCAGACGATAAAACTGGGATGCAAAGCCAGTGCCCGGGCAATCCCTATACGTTGACGCTGCCCGCCGGAAAATTCATGCGGATAGCGAGTAGCAAAAGCCGGATTCAGCTTCACCAACTTCAGCAATTCCGCCACCCGTTCTTCCAGTTCTCTACCCTTTGCAATCCCATGGACCATGAGAGGTTCACCGATGATCTCCCCGATCGTCATCCGCGGATTGAGACTGGCATAAGGATCTTGGAAGATCATCTGCATCTCGCGACGCATTCGACGCAGTTCCTCACCCTTTAGAACGGTGAGGTCTTTATCCATAAAATATATCTTTCCAGAGGTGGGTCGGTACAGTTGCAAGATAGTACGGCCCACAGTAGTCTTTCCACAACCCGATTCGCCCACCAAACCTAACGTTTCACCACGCTTAACCTCGAAGCTAACGCCATCCACCGCGCGCACCGCGCCAACCTGACGACGGATCACGCCGCGGTAAATCGGAAAATGCATGACCAGGTTTTCAACCCGTAGCAAAGATTCGTTTGTACTCATGCGCGGCTTCTCCCGGTTTGAGTATCCACCCAACAAGCGACCCGATGATCGGGCGCTACATAATCCAGCGCCGGATTTTCCTGCCAACAGCGCTCAATAGCATAGCTACAACGCGGTGCGAAAGGACAAGCCTTCGGTTTTTGATACAGAACCGGCGGCAGCCCCTCAATGGAAAAGAGCCGCGTCCGTTCCTTTCGATCCAAGCGTGGCAAACTTCTCAACAACCCAATCGTGTAAGGGTGCCGAGGGTTGGCATATAGTTCTTTGACTTCCGCTTCCTCGATGATAAATCCCCCATACATAACGATCACGCGTTGCGCCAGACCGGCGATGATCCCCAAATCATGGGTGATCCAAATAATTGCCATCCCTAAGTTATCTCGCAGGCGCTTCACCAGATCGGTGATCTGAGCCTGAATCGTGACATCAAGCGCCGTCGTTGGCTCATCCGCGATCAGAATTTGCGGATTGCAGGAAAGCGCCATAGCGATCATCACCCTCTGGCGCATTCCACCTGAATACTGATGGGGATAGTCTTTCAGGCGCTCTTTTGCATTCGGGATGCCCACCATGCTGAGCAATTCGGCAGCACGACTTTCTGCCTCCTTGCGGGACATGCCCAAATGCAACATCAACGGCTCCGTCAGCTGTCGCCCGATGGTCATCACCGGATTGAGTGAGGTCATCGGGTCCTGAAACACCATGCTGATCTGCGCACCGCGCACATGGCGGATCTCCTCATTGCTCATTTTGAGCAGATCCCGCCCACGGAAAAACGCTTCTCCTTTGACAATTTCACCCGGAGGAGAGGGAATCAGACGCAGCAGCGAAAGCATGGTAACGCTTTTACCGCACCCACTTTCGCCCACTACGCCCAGCGTTTCTCCTTCCTTCAACTCAAACGACACTCCATTGACCGCATGAACAACCCCATCCGGGGTCCTGAAGCGGGTTTCTAGACCGCGTACATCGAGGAGGGTATCTGACATGCGTGAAGTCCTTCAAGGGGTTTAACGTGCGAACGGGTTATATTATACCCAATTCCACTTAAACATTGACACCGACCAGCCGGCCAATGCCATAAGTCAAAGCCGCCGCGGCCAGGCCGATCAATACCTGACGTAGGGCCGAGTATAACACAGGTCTACCGGTAAAAAGGGTGATCGCCGCGCCGATGAGAAAAAGGCCAAGAACACTGAAAGCAATACTGGCATATATGGCCAAACTGCCGCTCAGAAACACAAACGGCAAAAGTGGGAACAGCGCGCCGATGGCGAATAGAAAGAACGAAGCCGCGGCTGCCTCTAGAGCCGAACCACCCAATTCATCGGGATCAATCCCTAATTCTTCCCGCGCCAGCGTCTCCAACGCAATTTGCGGATCGGCAAGCAAACGCTGAGCCATTTGGCGCGCCTGAGCTTCGGGAAGGCCTTTCGCCTGGTAGATCAAGCTGAGTTCTTCTGCCTCTTCTTCCGGCAAATTCTCCAATTCCTCTTTTTCGATTGCCAGCTGATGTTGGTAAAGCTCGCGCGAACTCTGCACCGAGAGCCACTCTCCCATTGCCATGGAGCCGGCACCGGCCAACAATCCCGCCAAACCGGCGATCAGAATGTCGCGCGCCGCAAGGTTTGCTCCGGCAACCCCCATCACCAAGCTGAAAATAGAAACTAGTCCATCGTTTGCCCCCAAGACCGCCGCCCGCAGCGCGTTCCCCGTACCAGCCCGATGCCGACCTTCCAGACGGGCGATCAGCGGTCCGCTCATCGTGACCTTCTGAGCCATGGTCAACAAACGCGCATGGGATTGCTCCTGAAGAGACATCTCCTGTGTTTCGGCTTCCGGCTGACCCCGATAGGCTTGACGATCGGATTGCTCCAGCCCTACTACAGTGGGCAGGATAAACGCCGAACCAAACCAACCGGCCAATCGGACAAGTAACCGCGCCCTCCAACCCGGCCGCGTAGGAAGAGAGAGCACACCGGCTTGGCGCAATTTTTCGGCCCAAAATGCCGCATGGCGCTCTTCTGCTTCGGCCAAGCGATTATAAAGCGCCGCTAGGGACGGGTCTTTTTCCAGTCGGGCCAGCGCGCGATACAAAAACGCACCATCCGTTTCCTTTTGCAAATTTCGACGATAGCGAAGCAGGTCATCGGCCATGGGAATCTCCTTGGGAGCAATTTTCCAACGGAATTGTATTATACCCCTACCATAATGCGGACTCCCAGGAGATGAACCTAAGTCAGCATAGGCGCGTCCAAATGCTCAAGCGCTGCGGACATTGCGACGATTTGCCCCCAACGGTTTCGATGATTGGGATGAACAAGGCGATGATCGCAGTGTCTCTTAAAATGCTTTGCAAGATTCGCCTAGTTTGTAGTTTTTTGGACATTTCTTCACCCTCGTAAAGGGCGGCACTGCAAACCTTTCACCGGTTCACGTCCCGTGAGTACCACCACACTGCTCGCAGCGAGAGATTGAACAAACGCACGCAGAATTTGATCGCGGTCACGATCAATCCCGATCAAAGGGTCGTCACATAAAGTGAACGGTTTGCATAGCACATAAGCGGCCAGCAATTGTGCTCGGCGCTGCTGTCCCTGGGAACATTGTCCCAAAGGGCGTTTGCAATAAGTTCTCATATCCAGGAGCGCTATCCCCTCTTCCAATCGCTCAGGCGCAGGTTTCTCGCCGTAAAATTCAGCAATCAAGGTCACATACTCTAAAGGGCTCAGAAAATCCGGCACCCGAATGTTTTCTGGCAGGTAAAAAATCTTCCGACGAAGGGCTTTAGAATGGTGCGGACTTTGACCATCGAAAGTTACCGTTCCGCTCAAAGGAGGCAATAGTCCTACCAGCGTTTTCAGCAGGGTGGATTTGCCAACGCCATTTGGACCGTAGAACAGCATATGTTCCCCTGTCTGCATCTGCAGCGTCAGGGTACATAAAGGGGTTTGATAACCACACTCCAAGGCAGTGAGTTTCAGTTCACTCATAACGCAAACTCCTGTGATACCAGGCATATAAATCTGCGGGCAACGAAAGCCCGGCTAGAGCAAAAGGCAATGCCAACAAATAGTCCCAACTCCACAACCAGAATGCGGCGCCCCATAGTACCAGGTGCGGAGCCAAGGCGATGAGCAAACCGCGTTCTATAGAAATTGGTCCTTCAAAATCCAGCCCCAGCACCCCATTACAGTTAACCACCCGCATGATCGTCTGGGCGGGAACGAAAAGCACATGCAACAGCTCATGCAGGAACAGCGCCCCGGGAATCAATATGGCACAGGCAGCCATACGCAGAAATAACGGAAACCAGAGAAAGGCGAAGGGCAAGGTGAAAGCCAGCGGCAACCAGAGAATTTTCCATTCCCAAAAGGCAGCCAACAAAAGCTGCAGACGTACGCCCAGTCCCTGTTTAACTTCCATGCCACACGAACTCCTCAAAGGTTTTTCGGACTCTCTGGAAGAGGCGCGGCAGCCATATATCCAGATCATAGGCCAGCAACGTGCTGACCGCGAGGAGCAAATCCCACCATACAGAGGCAGGCACCAGGTGTACCCAGAGCAGGTATCCTACCAAGGCATAGCCGACCCAATCAGATGGTTCAGGGATGCTCAGGAACAAGACATTAAAGCAGGCTGCCGAAAAGACTAAATGCCAGATCATTGTGAAAGAGGTGTTCACAAAACCCAGGTGGGGCATCACCAAAGCCAGTGGAACATTGAACAACACTGCCAACGACAAAGCGCCCCAGCGGCGTGACCAAGGAGTGCCGGTCATCTGTCGAACGGCAACCAGTGCGGCATCTGCTTCTCGTAATGAGAAGGTATTGAAAAAGGGGAGAAATATAAAGCCTATCCCGCCAAGCAAGAAGAACAGCAACAAGAAGGGATGATCAAAATCCGGTTCATACAGACCAGACACGTTGTTATCCATGTGAAAACGCATTGCTGTGTTGATAGAACGCTGATAGAGATCAAAGGCCACTAGACCGGCTGCGAGGGGGATAAAATAGCGAAACGGATAACGAAACCCCCGCCAATGCCAGGATGGAAGGTGACGTCCCAACCACAAACCACCACTCACCAGATAAGGCAAGCTAAAAAGCAAGAACATTGACCAGCGATCGGGCGTACAGGTTGCCCACAAAGCCACTACCGGTAGCAGTAAAAACAGCCATCCCAGCGCTGATCCCATGATCAACAAACTGATTTCCAGCAATGCAACGGCGTGGAGACCCCATGATACAGAGAAACTGTATATCGGCCGCAACAAGGATAGCAATGGCAGAGCCAGAGCGACCCATAACATCAGCGCCAAGCGTTCCCGTACTGCTGGCAGTCCCAGCAAAAAGGGATGAATCTTCAGTAACTCGCGCGGCTCTACCAGGACAATCAGAAAATACGCTGCAATCAGAAAGAGAATCGTCACCCCGCCGCTAATTTCAGACCCAGAAGCGATCTCCACACGCGGAATCTTTACCCCGAACCAGAACGCAGCCAGCACAAACAAAAGATAAAGCGGGCGGCGCTGTAATGCACGAGCGTAAGAATGCCACAAAATCAAAGCCTTTCCCTCCGTGCAATACGAAAAGAATTACATGGTATCAACCAATCCTGGCGTAATGGGATTGGTCTCTGAGCTGCCTCTCTCGCTTACCCTGCAATCAGGAGAATTTGTGATTTCAGAGCAAGCCAGGTCTGCTGAACGCCGGTTAGGATTGAGGGCATCCAGCCTGAGGGGTTGTAGCACTCGCAATAGATCTTGAAGAAAGTGATACTAATCTGTAGTTTTACCTCGCAAGACTTCACACCTCCTGCCGTGCAGACCACTTTGGAACAGACACCGCAGGCACCCCCGTATAGTGCCAAAGCTGCCACACTGATTACTACTACCACCAGGATCCACGCGGCAAAGTAGTAACTGCGATTGCCGCTTCGGCGTGCCAGGAAATCAGAACCCCATGCTAGGACGAATCCCAAGGCAAGAGATGGCAGGACGATCCAGCCTCCTCGCAGGGCAAATCCGGTGCCATCGGCCAGCGGGGTAATCCAGGGAAGTAAATAGCCCTGCAGCGCCAGCCAGGCGCTCCCTAGAGCCACAACAACAGTGCTGGCCAGCGAAAGCAAGAGCCAATAGATCAGAAAAGCCTTTCGAGACATGTGCAATTCCTCCTTTGGTAAATTTTGTGCAGGCGGGCGAATATGTAGATCAAAGGCCGGCCACATTTTACTTCCCACATCGAAAAAGTCAAGTTTTTGCAACAGAACAACAATTCGGGAAGTCTCCCTCTTGAGAGCAGGCGTCACAAGAGATGTACTTGGGCAACCTGAGTTGGATGAACAAGATGCAACAATTCGCCAAACCTGGAGACTTTTATCCAAACCAAGACCGTCCAGATACCATAAGCAGAGTGCTCAACTGAAGCAAAACATCGTCAAGGCCGGCAAGACTTGCAAGGGTGTCCAGCAGTATCGTCATAAAACTTGCGGAAGCATTTTGTGGAAACCGGCAGAATGATCTTCTACCGCAAACGCACGCCCAAACATGAGATTCTGGAGGCACCGGCCTTGCCGGCAAAAGGCATCGCATAAGAAGTCCGACGCGGGTCAATGGACACAAACTTGATCGCCGCTCGCGCACCCCTGCAGCCATAACCGATGCATCATGCATAACATACTCAAGTACCGGGAGATGCCTTTGCCTGCAGTCCACGCCTAAGCAGCAATCCCTGTTATAATACGTCTTATGGAAATCACCTGGTACGGACTTTCTTGTTTTCGCCTCACCGAACGCGGCCTGGCCACGATCGTCACCGATCCCTATGATTCCGAAGTGGCCGGCTATTCGCCTCTCAAGCTACGCGCCGATATTGTGACCATTAGCCACGACACGCCGGGACACAACTATGCGCAGGCCGTCAAAGGGGCGCGGCATGTGCTCACCAGCCCCGGCGAATATGAGATCGGCGGGGTCTTTATCACCGCGGTCCAGACCGATGGCTTCGGCAAAAAGAACGCAAATACCACCCGCAATACCCTGTTTGTCTTTGACTATGATGGCCTAACGGTGGCCCATTTGGGCGATCTGCGTCAGGTGCCCTCGCAGACCGAGATCGAGAGCCTGGGAACCGTGCACGTAGCTCTGGTGCCGGTGGGGGGCGGAGGAGGCCTGAACGCGGCCAAGGCTGCCGAAGTGATCAGTTTGCTCGAGCCGAACATCGTTATTCCCATGCATTATGCTACACCGGCCTGCCGCTTGTCGCTCGATCCGCTGGAAAAATTCCTCAAGGAGATGGGAGCCTCACACATGGACCCCATTCCTTCGTTGAAGGTCAGCCGGGGCACCCTACCGGAGGAGACGCGGTTGGTGGTCCTTTCTTGGGAACACGATTAACCACCGGCTTTTGCAAAATTGGTTCGGAATCAGGAGGTACAGTGCCGGTCAAAGTTCTGCTCACCTGGGATATTCGCCCAGAACACGAACAAGAGTACTTCGAGTTCGTGATCGGCGAATTCATCCCTGTCGTTCAGCGCCTGGGATTACAGCCGATCGAGGCTTGGGCAACAATGTACGGTAACTATCCTCAAATTCAGGTGGGATTGCTGGCCGAAAACGAAGGGAATGCCTATCGCGTGCTGCGTTCGCCGGAATGGGCGCACCTGCAGGAACAGCTTTTCAACTTCGTGCAAAATTTTTCGGTCAAAGTAGTACCTGCGCGCGGGGGATTTCAATTTTAGAGAGGCTCCGATATTTGCCGTCGTGCCGCCCGGAGGCGCTTCCCAATGAGGGAATAGCGAGATTCGTTCTTGGCCGCCGATAAGAGGATCACTTTTGCCTCACCAACAAACCCCGAAGCGATCCACTCCTCCAGAGCGAAGAGACTCCATGGAACTGTCCCTAAGCGAAGCGCTACTTTGCTGGTATCAGGAACATCGCCGTCGGCTTCCTTGGCGAGAACAGGAGGATCCCTACGCTGTTTGGGTGGCCGAGATCATGCTCCAGCAAACGCGCGTGGAGACCG
>JBBIGZ010000016.1:0-47537 GCA_037447295.1 Chloroflexota bacterium
TACCACGATGAAGCTAGACCCCGGCCTGCTCAATAACGCTTGGTCGGCGCCGGCCTATTTTGCCAAGATGCTCGGGCGCGCTTGCCACATCATGAATGCCCACCAAGCCCTAACGCCGTTGATTGAGCGCTTTCTTGCTGAGGTGCTCTTTGAGCGAAAGGTTGACCTGTTTAGCGGTGAGGTAGACCATCGCATGCGCGACCTGGACGTGATGGAACACATCCGTGCCACCTTTACGCCGCTTATCCTGCAAAAGACTGTGCGCCAGGAAACGCGGCGACGGCTCAGCCGCAGTCAGCCCCTCTCCGCCTGGAAGCCGTATCAGGCCACCAGCACCGACAAGCGCCCGGCTGTTCCGGCCAAAAGAACGCTCTTTAACCTGGTACCGTGTGAGAACGACTTTGAGCAGGTCTTCACCGATTTTCTGGAAACTGCTCGCGACGTGGTGGCTTTTGCCAAGAACGTCGGGCCGCAGAAATTGATGATCGACTATCTCAAGCCGGATGGTCAGCGTGCGTTCTACGTGCCGGACTTTTTTGTGCGCACGGAAAGCGGTGACCATTACCTGGTGGAGCTGAAGGGTCGGCAGGACGAACTCGTACCGCTCAAAGCCAGCGCCGCTGTGGAGTGGTGCAAGGCCGCCTCCAGCAAAGAGGCTCGCTGGCATTATCTTTACGTTCCCTATCATCTCTTCCAGCAGGGTGCAGCGGCGACGATCGAGGAACTGGCCCGCGCGTGCGCTCCGGCTCTGAAAGCGCTCCTGGAGGAGTGGAAAACCAAACAACAGGCCCTGCCGCTGGAAGAAGCCACCGCCTGGTCGCAGGCTGATGCGCTCTTTGAGCAGGTCCTGCGGGAAGCGGGGATCGCTCAGCCGCCGGCCGAAGTCGCCGAGCTGATGCGCCAAGCGGTGCTCACGTTGGATCACGCTGTGCGCTCCCGTCACCCGACCTATGCGGCCGCTTTTCAGCCGCTGCTCGGCCCGCTGGATGAATATGCGCTACGACTGCTGGAGAACGCGATCAGGCCCGCCATTCCCCCGCGCAAAGAGGACTCGATTGCCTTTTTCAACCCGCCGCTCGAACACGTGCCCGATCGGGAACGAATATTGTTAGAGCGCAATCAGCGTTACCTGCGCGATAACTTGGTCTTCGGGCGATCCATTCAGCGCTTAGGGACGCTGCTTTTCTGCCTGGAATATGCCCAAAAAGGTAGGAGGGTTGTGAGTGGCGTCTGGCAGGTTGTTCGGGAGAAGTTCGCCTCGCTGGGCGAGCTATACGACATCCTAAAGATCGTCAACGAATTCCGCAATACCCGCGTGGCGCACGTTGAAACACCCCTTACCGATGAGAACGAGGCTTGGGAAGCCATGCGAACCTGGCTAGCCTGCCTGAACAAGATCGTCACCCTCAGCGCAGGAAACCTATGAAGCAACTTTTGCCGCCCAGCACCGTTGCAGTAACGATCGCTGCACTTGTGCGCCGAGCCTTGTGATTAGGCTGTTCTGGCAGTAATGCTGTTTCTCATCAAACATGAAAAAGGTCGTCAGCATGGATGCCAAAGCGCTCAAGGAACTTGTACTTGATAGGCTCAAAGAAGCCGGATTTGTGATAGCAGAGGATGGCACACTATGTCCTCCTGCGATCGACAAGGATGGCTTGCGAAAAATCCATAGGCCGGCTTCTCAACTGGAGATTGCTGCCCGTCAAGATTGGCTTCGACGACGCCTTCCCGAACATCTTCATTTCTTCGCCAACGGCGATGAAGTTGTGCCTGAGCGTGTTGCTCCTGTATTGATCGAAGTTACAACGGAGCAACACCACAACCTATTCCGCGTGGCCCGGTTACTTTGGTCGCTCCCATTTTCCAAAGGCTACGGCCGCCGCTTGAGATTCCTAATTATGGATCAAGCCAACGGTAAATTAATCGGTCTGCTGGCCTTGCAATCCCCGCCCCTCAGTTTTCCGGCACGAGATCGCTTATTTCGTTATCCACCCGGCAAGAAGACGGAGCTGGTCAACCAGACCATGGATATTCAGACATTGGGAGCCGTACCACCCTATGATCGTCTGTTGGGGGGGAAGCTCATCGCACTGGTGTCAGCTTCTAACGAAGTGCGTCAAGCTTATTGGTGCAAATATTCCGGGCGTGCGACCGAGATGGAACGGCGCATTTTACCACCCCATCTCGTTGCACTGACCACCACGAGCGCTTTTGGGCGGAGCAGTCTGTATAACCGTCTAAGGTATAATGGAATACTCATAGCAGAGTCTCTTGGTTATACGGAAGGTTATGGTGCCTTTCACTTAATGGAGCTTTACCCGTTGTTCCGTGAATTCCTGGAAAGCCAGGGGATTTCCACACGAGGTGGCTTTGGCACCGGTCCACGTCGGAAATGGCAAACGATGGTGCGAGCGCTGGAACGACTAGGTCTCTCATCCCATCTCCTGCGTCACGGCGTGAAGCGGGAAGTCTTCCTGTTTCGCCTGGTTGATAATCTGGAAGCGTACATGGCAGGCCGTGAGGCTGAACCAGCCTATCGTAACCTACCGTTCTCAGATTTAGTAGCCTGGTGGAAAGAGCGCTGGTTGCTACCGCGAGCAAGACGCGTGGATGGATGGCAAGAGTGGCGTAAAGAGGAGATTAAAAAACTATTACTTCTTGAGGTGAATGAGGCCGCACGATGATGGAATCCGGAGAGCGCCCTTTTGGTGAACTTCCCGCCACATTGGTAGACGAGGTCCTCAAACGCACAGGGGATCTTAGCCAGGAGTTTCTGGACGATTTGAAGCAGGTGCGCGCTTATCGCCAGGAATGGCGCAAAAGTCTCGAACGAGCAGGTTTACTTCGCCGGGATGCTGAACTCCCGTATATGCCGATTCCGACGACCAGCGGTATAGATGGCTCTTATGCCGTAGAGCGACTGTTGGCCAGCGATCTGGTTGCTGCAGCTGCTGTGGCTGTGGAAGGGCTAACGCCGCCTTCGGAGACGCGCCATTGGCCAGAACCCCGTCATCTTGTTTGGATAGAGATAGAGGCTCACGAGGCCGAAACAACCACGCTCCTACGCGCTCTAATGATCGGTATGGAATTGAATCTAGCCTCGCAGGCACCGCATGAGGTTGTCTTTCTGGATGGATCTCTCACTACTCCTCTTATCTACTTCAATCAGGCGTTGAACAAAAGTCAGGATGCGATGCACCTGAAATCTACAACCAGATTTCTTGACGAGATGATCTCATTCTTGGAATCGTACTTAACGATACTTGCCTCGACTCGGAGCGACCGTTGTTGGTTGGCGATACCCAAGTACACGACGCGACGAGAGATCGGATGGGAAATGGGGTGGCCGGATACATACGACGACCGCGGCCTCTTGAGCTTTCTATTAGAACCGGGTGAATATACGAGTCCCAGGTCACTGCAGCGGCCATCCGAACCCTGGCACTTGAATTTGGCTCCACTGGAGCCTGCCAAGCAGGGAGTAGCCGTCCGTATAGCGGAGAAGGTGATCGCAGCGTTGAACGAAATTCGGGTCGTCTACTATCGGCCTTATCGCTGGGTTCCGGCCTTGCGCATAGAAATGAGCCATGTAGTAGCCGAAAATCAGGCACGCTTGGCCACGGTGCTCCATGGAATACGCCACCAATGTGGTGCAGCGGCCATAAGAGAACCTTATCCTCTCTATATAGCAGATCGGATGGTAAAACACTTGTCCAAGGCCGTTCCTGCATCTCGGCAAGTAATCGCCCAGCATATTGCCAAAACCTACCAGGGAGAGATTGACGAGGTTTTTCTAGGCCTACATAGCTATCGTACGGAATCAGGAGTGTGAATCCTATGCAGCGTAATCTTGATCAACTTGTAGATGAGGCAGAACGGATTGGTGTGATAGGATCACCATCCTCCACCAGTGAACTAGCGCTAGATATTCTGGCCGGAGCCGTCAACAAGAAACTTGTAGGAGAACTAGCCCTGTTTCGCTATTATCAGGATGGTCTTTCCCACTATGCATTGGGGCAGATTACCGAAGTGAAATTGCGTAACGTCTGGCACGAAGATCCCACGATGCGCAGCCTGATCCGTCAGCGCGGGCGAGTGGATACCGTGAGCGAGCGCCAGGATACCCATCTGGGAGAAATGATCATAAGCGCCGTCTTCTCCGCTGGACCGCATGGCTATCGCCCTAGCATATTGGGTACTGTCCCGGCTACGGGCACGCCCATTCATCTTGTGGACGATATTGTTTTATCCGAATTGCTTTCGCCCTACCGCGATCAGCTTTTCTACCTAGGGCACGTCTACGGTTCAAAGCCCCTACTCCCCTTTTGGTTCAAGCATTTCGATACCGGTCCCCAAGGCGCCGGAGAGGCTTACCACCTAGGCATATTTGGCAAAACCGGCTCTGGTAAATCGGTATTGGCCAAGATGATCCTGCTGGCTTACGCTCGTTATCCCAAAATGGCCATTCTGGTGATCGATCCTCAGGGGGAATTTGCCAAAGAGGTTAAAGGTGAGCCTGTGCCAGGGGAATTCCAATTGCCGATGAAAGATGTCCTCCATAGGCTTAAGAAGCTAGTTCGTGTGTATGGCGTGAGGGATTTGATTTTAGACCAATGGAACTTATTTGAACAGATTCTTCTAGAATCGGGGTTCTTTCAGAGGCTTGGCATCAAGGCAGTAGAAAACCAACGTCAAGCTGCCGAAGTCATAAGTGAACAATTGCAAAAGGACAATATTCGTCTTGTTGACTTGCATGAAAGAGAGGCTTTCGAAAAAGCCTGGGCACACTTGCAAGAAGAGCGTATCCAGATACGATTCTATGGTTCAAAGGAAGCCAGAGAACGAGTACGTCAGCAAATGGCCGATACAGATCGAGATGATTTATATCGGACGGTTTGGCTTCGCGTTACACAACTATTTCGGGAAGATCGGCCGGGAACGCAGAAAGTCGAACAATTGTTGGCTGACTTGTTTGATCCCAATCAAGCGCAACGACCGCTTGTGGTGCTAGATTTGTCAATGGAGCAGGCGACTCAAGCCTCTGGCGGTTTAGAATTCTTGCCACTTTTCAGTGGAAATCAATCGCAGCAGAATAACCCGTCGCTGTTCTGGAATGAAACGATCCAAGCGCTGGTCATCAAACGGCTATTAGAAGGTGTGCGCACATCGGCGGAATATGCTTACAAACAGAACCGTAGCCTGAATACCCTTGTGCTCATGGATGAAGCCCATCGTTTAGCTCCCCGCGAAGAGCCCGAAAGTGAAGAAAAGAAAGCAGTACGCAACATCCTAATTGATGCTGCACGTACCACCCGCAAATATGGCGTCGGCTGGATGTTTATCAGTCAGACGCTCTCTAGCCTGCATCGCGAAATCTTGGAGCAGTTACGCATCTTTTTCTTCGGTTTCGGCCTAGGAATGGGAGCCGAGTTCAAGGCATTGAGCGAGTTGGTAGGTGGGCGTAGCAAGGCCCTTGACCTGTACCAGTTATTTCGTGATCCCCACTCATCGTTTGACATCGAAACCAGAGAATACTCTTTTATGACGATCGGTCCAGTCTCTCCACTCTCGTTTGCCGGAACGCCGTTGTTCTTCAACGCTTTCAATACCGTCAAGGAGTTCCTGGATACCAATGGGCTGGGATAATGGGGATGCCTAACATCTTGCTCTAGCTAATCGTATCCGCCCCAGGGCGATCGATCCAAAAGCAAACGGCGATCCCTGAAAGAAAAACTCCCACAAGCAACCCCAAAACGGCCTTAGCCTTTGGTTTTTGAGAGCACAAATGCCCGAAGTCAGGTATATAAGCGAACCGAGCGCTAGCATAATAGGCAAAGGGAAAAGGAAGGCGCAGGATTATCAGAACCATGACTACACTAAGGGCACATATCATGTTGCGGGCAAGAATAGGCACACTCATTCGTTTCGCCAAAGAATCAAACCCGGCGGCAAGAAGTCTTGTACGCAGTGCGCCCAATGCATATCCCCTATTTAGCCGTTCTTTGCTTGCAAAGCCCTAAAGTAAGAGGCGGTCCTATGGCGAACTCAACCTTTGCCGATAAAAAACGAGCAGAAGCCCCGGCAGGACTCCTGCTCGTTTTGTTTTCTATGGAGATCTTAGATGATCTCCAGTTCCTTCAGCTTGCTTTCCGGCACCACGCCGTTGACCCAGCCGCGCTCCTGGTAGTATTCGGCGAGCATCGGCTCCAGTTCACATACGTGTCCTTCGGAACCTGGCATGGTGGAGGGTTCTTTCAGGAAGCGCTCTGGCAGGTAGTCGCTCCCCTCGCGGAAGCCAGCCAGGTTGTTGTAATAGCGCTCCAGGTTGTAGATGCGTTCGCCGGTCTTGAGCACGTCCTCGGCGGTGAAGGGGATGCCGGTGATGGCCGAGAATTGGGCGGCGTATTCTTCGGCCCCCTCAGCAAAGGCGCTGAACTTGCACAGGTCTAGGCTATCGGAGAAAGCGTGCAGGTTCTGCAAGAGGACCGTCAGCTTGCCTTTGCCTTCCCAGGCGAGCGGATCGGTCTTGAGCGGGATCAGGCCGAGCTCGCTGGCCGGAGTATAGGCGCGCAGGTGGCAGGCGCCGCGGTTGCTGGTCGCATAGGCGATGCCCATGCCCTTCAGGCCGCGCGGATCGTAGGCCGGAATGGCCATACCCTTGACCGTCATGGCAATTTCCGGATGGCCAAACGCTTTGGCGGCTTTTTCGGTCCCCTCGGCGAGGGTGTTACCGATGCCATCGCGGAAGGCAATCTTGCGGATTGTCTCGATCATGCCGGCTGCATCGCCCCATTTCAGGCCGGTGACATTTGTGTAGCCTTTCTCGCAAGCTTCCATATACATGGCCAGGACGTTGCCGGTTTCGATGGCATCCATGCCGAACTCGTTGCAGAGGTAGATCATTTGGGCAATGGCAGCAACGTCATCGTTGTCACACTGTGCGCCCAAAGACCAGGCCGGTTCGTACTCCAGGCTCTCCATGTGCAGACCGGCATAAGATCCCTCCTTGATCTCGACCTCCTTTTTGCAGGCCACCGGGCAGGCATGACAGGTGGGGTCGTTCACCAGGATATGCTCCTTGACGAATTCACCGCTGATACGCTCAGCCTTCTCACCGAAGGAAGTCAGCTGGGCATTGCGCGCCGGCAAGGCACCCATGTTGCTGGTGATGTTCATCAACACGTTGGTGCCGTAGACCGAGAGGCCACCCTTGCGCGGGGCAGTGACGTTCTTCTCATCCATAATCATTGCCAGGGCACGTTGATGGGCTTCCTTGAAGGCCTCGCGGTTGACCGCCTTGGGCATGGCTTTTTCGGCTTTGATGACGATCGCCTTCAGGTGCTTGCTACCGCCGACGCATCCGGTCCCGCCGCGGCCGCTGGCGCGATCCATCTCGTTCACCCAACAGGCGAAGCGCACCAGGTTTTCGCCGGCCTGGCCAATGGCGATCACGCTCAGGTCCTTTTCGCCGTATTTTTCCTGGAAGTAGCGCACGGTCTCATGGACGCCTTTGCCCCAAACTTCCGAAGCATCTAGGATCTCCACCTGTCCATCGTGGACATAAGCGTAGACCGGCTTTTCGGCCTTTCCTTTGAAGATCAAGCCATCGAAGCCGGCCCAACGCAGGCGGGCTGCGGACCAACCTCCATGATGGCTATCTACCACCGTGCCGGTGAGCGGTGACTTGGTAACGACAGCCATGCGACCGCTCATATTGACCTCGGTGCCGGTCAGCGGGCCGTTCATGAAGCAGAGGATGTTATCCGGCGAAAGCGGGTCAACCTGGGGGCCATTCTCGAAGACATAACGCCCTCCTAGACCACGACCGCCAATGTACTTGCGCGCCCAATCTTCCGGGATGGGTTTATACTCGACTGTGCCCGTGGTTAGATCCAAATGGGCAATACAGTTAGCATATCCTCCAAATGGCATGACAAACCTCCTTCTACCGAAAAACGTGAAACCCAAACCGCACTCATGCTAAGGGAAAAGGGTCCTAGCATCTCTGTGGGATACATCACCTCCTTTCATTGATGCTGAAAATTTTTTGAACCGGAAGGGACCATTCCTCATCATTGTTGGATTCAAGCATGGGCTGCACATTTTGTCACATCAGGCTAGCGGCCGGGCGGGAAAAGGGCGAGCACGTCCTTTTCCTTGAGGTGGTTGCGGTAAAAGCCGCCGGCATAGGCCAGGTCGCGCCCGTTCAACAGCACGCGCCAGGCCGGGCGAGGAACGTAGGCTGGGTAGACCTCGACCCATAGAGAATCTTTCTTTTCTTGAGAACGCCAGACCGGCTGGAGGGCTTCGTGACGTGCTTGGGGGAAGTAGTTGAAGAATTTGCGCAGCGCTTCGGCAATGTCGCTTCCCCGATCTACGTACAATGAGAATGCCCAAGCATCGGGCATCGGGCGCAAGCGGCCAAAGACCTGAACCTTGATGGCGAAATCGCCGTGTTCGGCCTCGCGCGCCACCTGATAGCCCATGAGCATCATATCCAGCTGGACGCTGAGATACTTGCTCCAGGCGGCGCTGGCTTCGGCCAGGGCTTGTGCTTCCATGCCGGCCTCGGCCATGAAACGGGCAAAGCTGGCCTGCACCAGCCCGATCGATGCAGTGATGTATTGGGGTGGGGTGTGAATGCGGCGCGGTCCATGACCAGCATGATATTTCCCAGCGCGGAAAAGGTAATGGGCGAATTCGTCGCTGGTATCCAAGCCGAGCGTTCGTGCCAACCAGAGCGTGAAGAAGCGCCGTCGTTCTTCGAGGTGCGCTTCATCCACGTTCTCTTCCCATCCCAGGATAGCCGCAGTCTCCGGCACTGAGCGCAGGTAATCGTAGGTATTCACCACCAGCTCATGGCCGCGGCGGAAAAGGATTTCTATCGAGCGCGCCGCAGCCTGACGGGTTTGCTCGTTCCAGCCGACGAAGCGCAACATGTGCCGCCAGCGCTCTTCTGGCGTCGGTAGCAAATGTTCCAACCGAAGTTCTTCCTCCAGGCTCATATTCTTAGTCTTCCAATGTGGAAAGGTCACCTTCGGGCATGCCCAAGGCACGCGCCCGTAGCACTCGGCGCATGATCTTGCCGGAGCGCGTTTTGGGTAGCGAAGTGACGAATTCGATCCTTTCCGGCTTGGCGATCGGACCAAGATGCTGTCCCACGTGCTGACGGAGCTCTTCCGCCAGGGCCTCCGAAGGCGAAAAACCGGCTCGCAGCAGACAGTAGGCGTGGATGGCGTTCCCCTTGACTTCATGCGGCAGACCGATTGCAGCCGCTTCGGCCACGGCCGGATGACTGACCAAAGCACTTTCGATCTCTGCCGTGCCGAGGCGATAGCCGGAAACTTTGATCACATCATCCACGCGCCCGATGATCCAGAAATACCCATCCTCATCTCGCCGAACCGAGTCACCGGTCAGATAGACTCCGGGGTATTTGCTCCAGTATTGGCGCACATAGCGCTCCGGATCGCCGTAGATGGTGCGCAACATGGCCGGCCAAGGGCGCTTGAGCACCAGGTAGCCCTCCTCGCCATCCGGAACGGGATTGCCTTGCTCATCGAGAATATCAGCTTCCTGCCCAAAGAAAGGACGCGTGCCAGAGCCAGGCTTGAGCGGGACAACCGGGGTCGGGGTAATCATGAACATCCCGGTCTCGGTTTGCCACCAGGTATCCATGATCGGGCAGCGTTCCTTGCCGATGACGCGGTAATACCACTTCCAAGCTTCCGGGTTGATCGGTTCACCCACCGAACCTAGCAATCTCAGGGAAGAGAGATCGTGGCGGTTGGGCCAGGATTCGCCAAAGCGCATCAGGCCACGAATGGCCGTAGGGGCTGTGTAGAGGATGGTGATGCCGTATTTTTCAATCAGCGACCACCAGCGATCGGGATAAGGATAGGTGGGTGCCCCTTCGTACATGAACGAGGTAGCGCCTAAGAGCAACGGACCGTACACAATATACGAGTGTCCGGTGATCCAGCCGGGATCCGCGGCGCACCACCAGCGATCTTCATCCTGGATATCGAATACATACTTGAGCGTGCTGTAAATGCCCACCATGTAACCGCCGTGGACATGGAGCACGGCTTTAGGTTTGCCGGTGGTGCCGGAGGTATAGAGGATAAAGAGCGGATCTTCGGCATCCATGACTTCAGTGGGGCAATGTCCATTTGCCACCGGGAGCTTGATCAGCTCGTGATACCAGTAGTCCCTTCCCGGCTCCATGCGGATCTCTTGGCCGGTGCGCTTGACCACAATCACGCTTTCAACAGAGGGGCAGCGCTTTAAGGCATCGTCAATCGTCTTTTTCAGCTCGACAATCTTGCCGTTCATCCAGCCGCCATCGGCGGTGATCACCATTTTGGATTGGGAATCCTCGATCCGTCCCTGGAGCGCATCCACGCTGAAGCCACCATAGACCACCGAATGGATGGCGCCGATCTTGGCGCAGGCCAGCATGGCAATGATGATTTCCGGAATGCGCGGCATGTAGATGGTGACGCGATCGCCTTTGCGAATCCCCATGGCCTTGAGCACATTAGCGAATTGATTTACTTCTCGATGGAGCGCAAAATACGAGTAGGTACGAACGTCCCCCGGTTCTCCCACCCAGATGAGTGCTAATTTGTTTTTGCGATAGGTTGTCTGATGTCGATCCAGGCAGTTGTGTACGATATTTACCTTTCCCCCAACGAACCATTTGAAAAACGGCTTCTGACTATCATCCAGGACGCGCTCCCACTTTTGATACCATTCGAGCTCTGAGGCTTCCTCTGCCCAGAACCCTTCCAGGTCCTCGTGGGCTCGTTTCGCCAGCGCATCCCAATCTTTCAACCGCGCTCTGGCGATCACTTCGGGAGAAGGATAGTACACCTCTCCATGTAAATTCCCTTGAGACATATGTCCTCCTTTGGCATGTGATTAGAAAAAGCATCAGGAAGTGAATTCCCCAATGCTGGTAAAATTATACTATGTTTTGCGGAATCTGGAAAAAACATATTGCTCTCCCTCAGGAACACGGCTCGTGGGTGTTCATCCTGAGCCCATTGCTGATCGGACTTTTTGCGGCCGGGCGTTTCACTTGGGTTTCGGTCGCCATCATCGTGGCGGCCATGTCGGCCTTTTTGCTGCGCCAGCCGATGAGCATCCTGGTCAAAGTATATAGCGGGCGGCGATCGCGACAGGACCTGGTTCCAGCGCGCTTTTGGGTGACGCTCTATAGCTTAGGCGCTCTGGGCGGTCTGATCGTTTTGCTAAGCAAAGGCTTCTTTTTCGTGCTCTGGTTGGCGTTGCCGGGCATCCCGGTCTTTCTCTGGCATCTATACCTGATCAGTCGTCGTGCCGAGCGCCGGCAGATGGGTATCGAAATGTGGCAACTGGTGTCCTGGCTCTGGTTGCGCCGGCCGCTTTTTGGGTGGGTAAAGGCGCCTATGATTCGCAGGGCTGGTGGCTCTGGTTGCTCTGTTGGCTCCAGGCCGCCGCTTCGATCGTCTATGCGTTTGTGCGGTTGGAGCAACGCGAGTGGAAGAGCCTCTTACCCCTGAGCGAGCGCTGGAGACACGGTCAGCGGGCTTTTCTTTACACCACCTTTAACTTGGCGCTGACGTTTGCTTTGGGATGGATCGGCTTGCTCCCGCGCGGACTCTTTTTGCCCTTCCTGCTTCAGTGGGCCGAGACGGTGTGGGGGCTTTATTTCCCTGCCTGGCGCTGGAAGCCAACGCGCATCGGCGTCCGTCAGTTAATCGTGAGCACGCTTTGGACGGTGCTTTTCATTTTGACTTGGAGATGAAATGACCAATCCGGGCTGGAAAAAATTGACCGAGGTCGGTGGGCGATTGGTGGCCGAAGAGATAAAGAGTTACCTGGAAGCCAACGGCATACCGGTTTTGCTTTTCCAAGAAGGCGCTGGGATGGATGCTTTCCCGGTGGCGATTGGAAGCACGCTGGCCCTGGTGCAAATATTCGTGCCCGAAGAGCACGTTTCCGCGGCCAGAGAATTGCTGAAAGTGCTGGAAGCCGGCTCAGAAGAGCCAATCCAGCAGCCGATACCAGACCCCGGCCAGGAATAGAGCCGGTAGGCGTAGCGCGGGCGAAGGCAGGGCGGCAAAGGGGAAGCCGGCAAAGGGGTGATCCTTAAGCCTCCCGGAGAGCAAAGCTTGGGCCGCAGTGTGTCCGATAAAGGTCCCTAACGCGACGCCGTGGCCAGCATAACCGAGGGCATAGATCAGGCCGTCTACTTCGCCCACATGGGGCATTAAGTCGAGGGCGAAGTCCAACGTTCCTCCCCAAACGTACTCCACTTCCACTCCCTTCAATTGTGGGAAAACCTGAAGCATTTCGCGCTGCAAAATCTGCGCGCTCTGCTCCAGTATGCGCTCGCTTTCCGGGAAAAAGGCGGCGCGCCCACCGAAGATCATGCGTCCATCGGCCGAAAGGCGGAAATAGTTCAGGTAGTGACGGGTATCGAAGACCATGCGGCGGCGCGGGAGGAGCGAATTTTGCAGTTCGGGCGGAAGGGGAGCGGTGGCGATGATATACGACCCAATGGGCAGGATGCGCCGTTGTAGCTGCGGGGTGCTAGGACCGGTGTAGCCGGAAGTGGCTACGAAGACGGTTTCGGCGCGCAGCGGACCTTGGGCAGTGTGCAGCCGAAAGTGGCCGTTGCCGCGCTCGAGGCGCAGGACCGGGGTGCGCGGATAGAGCCGAACACCGCTTCGTTCGGCGGCCTGTGCCAAACCGGCCACGTATTTTGCCGGGTTCAGGCCGCGACTGCGCTCGTCAACCGTACCTCCGCAATAGGCCCGGGAGGCGATCTCTTCGCCCAAGGCTTGACGCGGAAGAAAGCGGATGGAATAACCGAAGTGGCGCTCTAACCATTCGACTTCGTCCTGCAGGGCACGGGCATGGGTCGGTTTATTCGCCACGATCAGGTGACCACTGCGCTCCAGCTCGCATTCGATGGCTTCTTCCCGGATCAGGTTTTCGATGTATTCCAGCGCTTGCAGGGAAAAATCGAACAGTCGTTTGGCCGTTTCCATTCCGTAGCGCTGCGCCACAGTCTGGATGGGGAGCTTAAGGCCGGTCAATGCCATGCCGCCGTTGCGCGAACTGGCTCCCCAACCGATTTCGTGGGCTTCCAGCAAAGATACTTTCAGGCCGGCGCGTGCCAGGGTACGTGCGGCGCTCAGGCCGGTATAGCCGCCGCCGATCACGGCGATATCGGCATGTGATGACCATTCTGCGGTCGCTAACGGAGGTGGAAAAGGGAGCGTATCCTGCCAGAATATGTGTTGCTTCACAAGAACCTCCACACAAAGGGTTTACCCTCCATCACCACGGTCCCCGGTCCATCGTCCACCGTCTGCCGTCCATCGTCCACCCTCTACGTTTTATCCCCTCGCTTCACTCAGCGTAACCTGGACCTCCAGCACCTGCCCCTCGCGCCAGATCTTCACCGTGACCCGGTCACCGGGACGATAGGCAAAGAGTGCATTGAGATAGGAGTGCGTCGCATCGATCGGGTGATCGCCGATCTGGAGGATAATATCACCGCGGCGCAGGCCGGCTTGGGCGGCAGGGCTATTGGCGGCGACTTGCGTCACATAGGCGCCCCATTCCACCGTCAGTCGGTAGCGACGGGCGATCGCCGGCGTAATTGACTGCCAACCGATTCCCAAGTAAGGCCGGGCGAAGTAACCTTTTTCGATGATCTGCGTAACAACGAAGCGCACCGTGTTCGACGGAATCGCAAAGCCCAGACCTTCGGCAACTGTGCTGGAGCCGTAGCCGCCGCGCACGATCAGCGTATTGATCCCGATCACTTCGCCGTTCAGATTGACCAACGGCCCCCCTGAATTGCCCTGATTGATGGCAGCATCGGTTTGGATTAGGTCCTCGATGAAATATCCCTGTCCGCTATCCAGCGCTCGCCCCAAGGCGCTGACCACGCCGACCGTGACCGTGTTGCGGAATTCGCCTAAAGGCGATCCGATGGCGATCACCGTCTCGCCGGGCTTGAGTGCATCTGAATCGCCAAAAACGGCAACGGCCGGCATCTGACCCTCTACCTTAAGCACCGCCAGATCGGAAAAAACATCTGTGCTCACCAGGCGCGCTGCCAATGGCGTGCCATCGGTCAGGATCACGCTCAAATCCTTTGCTTCTTCCACGACATGATTGTTTGTGACGATATAGCCATCCGTGCTGACGATCACGCCGCTGCCGCTCACCTGGCTATCGGGCAGAGGGCCGAAGAAGGTCATCTCACCCGGCACCGTTCCCACTACTGTGACGACTGCCGGGCTCACTTTTTCCACAGCCTGGGTGATCGTCGTCTCAATTTGCGTTTGGTTCACCTGGAGCCGCGAAGGGCTGATATTTCCAGCGGTGGGCAGGGATATAGGGGTTGGCGTGGGTGGCAAATTGCGGAGCACATATTGACCGCCGATCCACCCGCCGATCAGGGCACTGCAAGCCATGAGAATAAGCACCAGGATTAGGAGTAGGATTCGTTTGATCATAGGTCCTCCAGAATATAGCACGCATGACATGCAGATTCATGAAAAATTCATAATAGCCGAAGAAATATTGCCTATATCCGAAGAAACCGGCGCTATCTCGGGGACCAAAATCGTAGGAATCGTTATGCTTCGCTCTTATCTCTCCCCTTCAAGAAGCTGCAATTCTTTCACGGGAATTTTCAGCGTTTTCGGAAAAGCGATATTCTTTTATAGCCGCATTGATGCGGCGTCGCTACTAGCCCAGCGATTTATTGGCGGGCGATCGGCGGTTGGCGTTTGCTGCAGGACGGTGAGTCATCGCTTTGTTCTGCTGGCATGGGATGAATCGCCATGCCACGGTTGACGCCCGATCGGTAGGAGTTTGGAATGCCGGTGCCCGGCGGATCGAGCTAAGGCGATAGGCAGGATTTACAAGATTTTTGTGAGAATCTTTGCTTGTCTCTGTCCTCAGAAAGGTTTTTACAGTGGGTTCAACAATGAGAAACCCTAATTTTTTCACAATCAATGATGCTGTAATACATTTTTTCCTGTATAATGTTACCATACAAGCGAACGTGCATCCCTTGTTGAAAGGAGATCCCATTCATGCGTCGTGGACGTATCTTCCTGTTCTTGATCCTGATCCTTCTCATCGGTGGATGCCTGGTTGTTTACGCGATGAGAGGTGTATTAATGCCTACTCCGGCAGCTTCCCCCACGCCGGCCTATGTCAAAGTGTTCATTGCTCAGCAGGCCATTCCGTATGGTGGAACGATCACAGAGGAGATGTTGGGTACGATCGAATTGCCTCCGGATCGGGTGCTAGCGGCCTATTTCACCGAGGCCGAAAAGGCTGACCTGGTAGGAAAGGTAGCCCGCTACCCGCTGGAGCAGGGCGTAATCATTACAGAGGGAATGGTTGCCGTAGAAGGCCCGGCGCCGACCGGTCCGACCTTTACGGCCAGCATTCCACCGGGAATGAACGCCATTTCAATCCCGATCACCCGTCTGGCCGCGGTCTCTTACGGTGTGACCGATAATGCCCATGTCAATGTGATCGGCTGTGTGCTCTTCAAAGATGTCGACCCGGAATTCCAGAGCGAATTGCCGGACAAACTGGGCACCGTCCAGGGTGCTGGCCGGGTTACCCAGCAAGGCGAAATGCTTCCCACGCTCTCGCTTTCCGGGCCTGATTTCAGAGGTCGAATTGAGCCAGAGCCGGCCTTTGGAAATCGGGAATTCTGGTTTTTGATCCCGCAGGAACCCCAACGTCCACGCGCAACTTGTCAGATGTTTTTGCAGGATATCGTTGTGCTGAAGATCGGCAATTTTGATCTGGCGACGAATGCACAGGCGCAAACGCTCCCGCAACAGCAGCCGCCCCCCCAGCCGCAACAACAGCAGCAGGTGCTGCCGGATGTGATCACGTTGATCGTCACGCCCCAGGATGCTGTCTCCCTGACTTGGATGTTGTACAATAACTTTAAGTTTACATTGGCACTACGCAACTCGACGGACAATTCGCGCGTGGCTGTGGAAGCTGCGACTCTACAATATATTTTGAGCCAGTATAACTTCCCGGTGCCGGCAAAATTGCCTTTTTCCATCGAACCGCGTGTGGATGAGCTTACTATTCCTCCGTTGCCCAATGACACGATTGTCGTTCCACCCCAACAGTAAGTCGTGAGGAGATATGGCCGAAGGGAAAATCCGAGTTTTAATTGTGGATGATATCGCCGAGACGCGCGAGAATGTGCGAAAAATTTTACAGTTTGAGCCGACGATTGAAGTTGTCGGCGCAGCTCGCTCTGGTAAAGAAGGCATTGAACTCACGCAGCGCCTGGATCCGGATGTGGTGATCATGGATATCAACATGCCGGATATGGATGGGATCACGGCGACGAAGACCATTCGCGAGCATCAACCTCACGTCCAGGTGGTGATCCTTTCGGTGCAGGGGGATACGAGTTATATGCGCCGGGCGATGTTGGCCGGGGCACGCGATTATCTGGTGAAGCCGCCTTTGATGGATGAGCTGCTCAATGCTGTGCGCCAGGCCGGGATGCTGGCCCAACAGGAACGTTTGAAGACCGCTCAGGCACGTCAGCCACTTCCAACGGCAGGCCTCACATCAACGGCGGGTATCCTTTCAGCTGCCTTGGGAAAAGTGATCGCTGTTTGCAGTCCCAAAGGTGGCGTTGGACGTACAACTGTAGCCGTCAACTTGGCGGTAGCACTGCACAATGAAGATACGCGCGTGATCATTGTGGATGGAAGTTTGCAGTTCGGCGATGTGGCCATGTTCTTCAATGAGCAGGGGAAGAACAATGTGGTGGATCTGACGCCCAGAGTTGATACACTGGAACCGGAGATCGTTGAAAGCGTTGTGATCAAACACGCGGCATCAGGAGTGCACATTCTTTCCGCCCCCACGCGTCCGGAAGATGCCGATCGCATTGACCCCAATCAATTCAAGGAATTGCTAAAATACCTGCGACAAATGTACGCATATGTGGTCGTGGATACCACCTCGTATATTAACGATGTGACCCTCTCGACCCTGGATGAGAGTGATGTCATTGTCCTGATCACTACCCAGGATATTCCGGCGCTAAAAAACGCCCGTCTTTTCCTGGACCTTTTGCGAACGCTTAATGTTGATTTGCGCAAGGTAGTCTTTACCCTTAATCGCTACGATCGGCGCATCGCCATCACTCCGGAGCGCATTTCCGAAAACTTGAAGCAACCGGTCAGAGCAGTGATTCCTTTGGATGAGCGTACGGTCCTGCCGGCTGTGAATCGCGGTGTGCCGTTTGTGTTGGAAGCGCGCTCTCAGCCGGCCACGCGAGGAATTCTGGAACTCGGTGAGGCCGTGCGTTCTTGTATTAGCGAGGTAGAAAAAGCCTGATAGTTTTGGAGGCGAGTATGTCACTACTAAAGCGTCTTGAAAGTGGAGGAACCACCTCTCAACCGCAACAACCTACACCGGCAGAAAGTACCGGCGGTGCCGCTTCACTGCCCCCGCGTAGGGTGAGCGCACCGCCGCCAACGCCACCAAGCGGTTCCTATCTGGATCTGAGGACACGCGTCCAGAATCGCTTGCTGGCGAACCTCGATCCCTCGATGGACGTGCGTAAGACGGAAGAAGTACGTCGAACCATTCAGGAACTCTTTGAGCAGATTTTAGCTGAGGAGAACATCGTCCTTTCACGCCCAGAACGTGCCCGCCTATTTGAGCAGATTGCGGCGGAAATTCTCGGCTTCGGTCCATTACAACCGCTCCTTGATGACGATACTATTACCGAAATTATGGTCAATGGTCCGAAGAACGTATACGTGGAACGCAAAGGTAAGATTTATCGCGTGCCGATCACCTTCGAGAATAACGATCACGTGATGCGCATCATTGACCGCATCGTTGCTCCGCTAGGACGGCGCATTGATGAATCCAGCCCGTATGTGGATGCCCGTCTGCCGGATGGTTCGCGCGTCAATGCTGTGATCCCGCCCATTTCGTTGGTCGGGCCGGTGCTTACCATCCGTAAGTTTTCCCGCACACCGATCACAGTAGAACAATTGATCGAATTCGGCTCGATCACACCGGAAGCGTTGCAGTTTCTCAAAGCCTGTGTGGAAGCACGCTTGAATATCGTTATTTCCGGTGGTACGGGTTCTGGTAAGACCACCCTCCTGAATATTCTCTCCAGTTTCATTCCATCCGATGAGCGCATCATTACCATTGAGAATGCGGCGGAATTGCAGCTGCGTCAGGAACATGTGGTTACGCTGGAATCTCGCCCACCCAACATCGAAGGCCGCGGTGAAGTGACCATCCGTCAACTGGTGATCAACTCCTTGCGTATGCGCCCGGATCGCATCGTCGTCGGCGAGTGCCGTGGGGAAGAGGCTTTGGATATGCTCCAGGCGATGAACACCGGTCACGATGGCTCGATGACCACCTTGCACTCCAACAGTCCACGCGATACCCTGGCTCGCTTGGAGACCATGGTAATGATGGCCGGTATGGATCTGCCTTCCCGAGCGATCCGCGAGCAAGTTGCTTCGGCGCTGGACCTGATCGTGCACCAGGAACGGTTGCGAGATGGCTCGCGCAAAGTGGTGCAGATCAGCGAAATCAACGGGATGGAGGGTGACATCATTACCATGACCGATATCTTTGTCTTTGAACAAATGGGATATGAGAACGGGAAGGTAATCGGTCGCCTGCGCCCGACCGGTTTGCCTCCAAAGTTTATGGACAAGATCGAGGCCGCAGGGATTCACCTGCCTCCGTCGATCTTCGGTGTGGGTGAGCGTAGGCGGTATTGATCTTGATCGGGAGGCGAGATGCAGCTGATCCTAATCGGCGGTGGCGTTGTCCTTTTGATCCTGCTGATCGTAGGGTTGATCATTTCCCTGCGCACCGAAACGCAGGTGGAAGAGCGCCTGGCGCGCTACCTGGAAGAGGAAAAACAGGCTGAGAAAAAGGCTGAGCGCTCGGTGCTGAGCGAGTGGTTAAACAAGCGCATGGAGAAAACGCCGCGCGGTAGCCGCATTGCCCGCGAACTGGCGCGCGCCGATATCAAACTAAAGGTCTCAGAATACTTCGCCTTGCTCTTCATCCTGATGGTTGGCCTGGCGCTCATTTCTTACCTCCTTGCACCTAGCCCCATTTCGATTTTGATCGGCGTGGTGGCAGGATATCTCTTGCCGCAGATTTATATCAAGAGGAAACAGGCGGAGCGCCTTCATCGGTTTGAGCAGCAGCTCGTAGATATGCTCAACCTGATGGTGAGCGGTCTGCGCGCTGGTTATTCGACCATTCAAGCGCTGGAGGCGGTCAGTAATGAGCTCTCGCCGCCCATTTCAGAAGAGTTCCGCCGCGTAGTGCAGGAAATTCAGATCGGCATTCCGATGGAAAAAGCACTGGACAATCTCTTGCGACGCGTGCCGAGCGTCGATCTGGATTTCATCGTCACGGCGATGAACGTTCAGCGCGAAGTCGGTGGCAACCTGGCGGAAATTTTGGATAGCATATCGTTCACCATTCGGGAGCGGGTGCGTATTAAAGGCGAAATTCGCACCAAAACTGCTCAAGCCCGAACATCAGCCACTATCGTTTCACTTTTGCCGATTGTTCTTAGCGTCTACCTCTGGTTTGTCAATCGTGCCTATTTCATGACCTTTTTCGATAACGGATTGTTGTGTGGTTTACTCGCCTTGGGTTCGGCAGCGTTGTTGATTGTGATCGGATACACGGTGATGATGCGCATTGCGAATATCGAGGTGTAGGATGCTCATCGGAATTACGATTGGCTTGCTTGTTCTACTTCTCATCGTTGGCGTGGTGATCGTGGGGATGCGCGTAGCCACACAGGAGGAAACCGAGACCGATCCGGTCTTGGCGCGGCTAGCCGAGTTAAGCCAGGGGGGATCTGTTTCTTCCCTGGAAGAGGTAGAACTGCAGCAACCTTTTCGCGAGCGTATTATCATCCCTCTTCTGAAGCGCATTGGTGATTTTTCTTTGCGTTTCACGCCGCAAAAGGCATTGCAGGATACAGAGCTGAAGTTGGAAATGGCCGGGCGCCCTTATCGCCTCGAGGCAACGGCGTTTCTTTCCTTACGTTTTGTCACTCCGGCGGTCTTTATCGTCTTCTTTCTCTTCATCTTTTCGGTGGCGCCTGCCCCTCCACCTCTCTCACGGCGATTGTTATTGATTGCATTTTCCGGTTTTGTCGGCTTTTACTTTCCGCAGCTCTGGTTACAAAGTCAAATCAACCGTCGTCAGAAGGATATTCTCAAATCTATGCCGGATGCATTGGATTTGCTCACGATTTGCGTGGAAGCCGGCCTGGGTTTTGAAGCGGCGATGTCCAAAGTGGCTGAAAAATGGCAAACTGCTTTGGGGTATGAGTTTATGCGCGTGATTCGGGAAGTACAGCTAGGGGTGCCGCGCCGGCAGGCGCTGAGAAGCATGGCCCAGCGGGTTGGATTGACGGAGATGAATAGCTTTGTGAGCGCCATTATCCAAAGCGAAACTTTAGGTGCCAGTCTGGCAAAAGTCTTGCGAATTCAGGCGGAGCAGATGCGCATTCGGCGCCGGCAGCGTGCGGAAGAGGAAGCCAACAAAGCACCTGTTAAGATGACGATCCCAATGGTGTTTCTGATCTTCCCCTCTATTTTTATAATCTTGTTAACTCCTGCGGCGATTCAGATCATCCGTGTCTTCAAAAACATTGGTTTTTAGTTAGTGATGAACGGGCGTGCCCTTCTGTATCACTGGCTTTGGGAAACAATCGATATGTTTTTCCCGCCGCGCTGTGGCGGATGCGGCCAAGAGGGCATGCGTTGGTGCGCGCAATGTCAAAAAGAAGTAAAGACACCCTATCCGCCGCTTTGTGTGCGGTGCGGTACATTCTCTTATGATGAGATTTGCCCTGCTTGTCGGGAGCACCCTCCGACCTTTGTCTACTTGCGTTCTTGGAGTTTGTTCACCGAACCGGTACGCCCGGCTTTACACCGCTTGAAGTATCGTCGGGATATGGGATTAGGGGAAGCATTGGCTGTGCCTTTTGCCCGCTTTGTCCGATCGCTGCAATGGCCGGTAGATGTCGTCATCCCGATCCCTTTGAGTGCGAAGCGTTACCAGGAACGCGGTTATAATCAAGTTGCATTGTTTGCCTATCCTCTTGCCTTACATTTGAATCTGCCCTACCTGGCTCGTGCTTTGAAGCGCACCCGCGAAACGCGCTCGCAAGTGGGGCTTTCGGCGAAAGAACGGCGCGAAAATGTACAAGGTGCTTTCATGGCGGAAGGTAAATGGTTGAAAGGCAAGACTGTTTTGCTGGTAGATGATGTGGCCACAACCGGTTCTACTCTCTCATCGGCTGCACAGGCTTTGCTATCTGCCGGTGCCAATGCAGTTTATGCAGTGACATTGGCCCGTGCCATTCATCCCTCGTTTGGAGGTACCTATGACGCCTAAGTATGAAGTGATCGGTCGAAACATGGAGCTCAATCAGCGGCTCCAGGAATATGCGGAGAAAAAACTTCAGAAGATCGAACGTCACCTTAATGAAGTGGACGAAACGCGTGTGGAGTTTGCCCACAATCGCTCGGCGCGTAGCAATACCGATCGATACACGGCGCAAATTACCACGCGGGTCAAAGGCGTGCTCCTGCGCACAGAAGAACGCTCGGACGATCTCTTTGCCGCTTTCGATGCCGCCCTGGATAAGATGATGCGCCAGATCGAGCGCTATAAGGGGCGACATTACCGCGGACGTGGAGATGGTCGTTCGGCGGCGGAGGTTGTCTCCGTTCCGGAAAGCGAAGTAGAAGAGGAAACTCTTTCCCTGATCGTGCGCCGCAAGAAATTCATACTTTTGCCGATGACCGAAGAGGAAGCGATTGAACAGATGAATTTGCTCGGGCATGATTTCTTCCTGTTCTACAATGCCACAACCGGGCAAGTCAACGTGCTCTATCGCCGCCGCGATGATACCTATGGCCTGATTGAGCCGGAGCTAGGGTAGGCATAAAAGCTACCAGGGACCCGGTGAAGTGCCGGGTCATCCTTAAGGTTGCGTTTCGAGAGGCGAACATGGAAGAATTGGATTATGACGATGGCCTAACCCCAGAGCAGATTGCTCAAATGGGGTTTGATCATCAGACAATCGAAAATGCAGTGGGACAAATCTTACGCGGTATTGGCGAAGATCCGGAGCGAGAAGGCCTGAAAAACACGCCTCGACGCGTGGCGCGCATGTATGCTGAATTGCTCTCCGGCTATTCGGTTGACGCCGAAGCGATGATCAACGGCGCCATTTTCAATATCGCCTATGATGAAATGGTGATCGTGCGCGATATTGAATTCCATAGCCTTTGCGAACATCACATGCTTCCCTTTATCGGTCGTGCTCATGTGGCCTATTTGCCGAAAGGCAAAGTGATCGGCCTTTCCAAAATTCCGCGTATCGTGGATATGTATGCCCATCGTTTACAGGTTCAGGAGCGCATGACACGCCAGATTGCCGATTTCCTGCGCGACCTGCTCCAACCGCAGGGAGTTGCCGTGGTAGTGGAGGCAGTGCACCTCTGCGCCATGATCCGCGGAGTGAAAAAGCACGATGCGCGGATGGTCACTTCGGCCATGCATGGCGCTTTTCGTACCAATCTGGCCACGCGTCAGGAGTTTCTGGATAATATCTCGCGCGGCTCGGTGCCCTTGCAGATCTGATGCTTTCCATGCTTCCTGATTTCCGCGTCCGCCAACGGGATTATCTCCTGGAAGTCGCCCGCCTACTCACGCAAGAACTGGACCTGGAGAAGCTCCTGGCGCGCATTCTGCGCATCTCGATTGAAATCCTTGCCGGACAGGCCGGCTTGATTGCCTTGCGCGAGTGGGATGGTTGGCGCGTGGCCGCCGCCCAAGGCATTCATCCGGCCTTTTTGCGCTATCTGGAACCGCTCCTGGCTGAAGAAAAGGTTGCCGACCTGGATGTGCGCGAGCTGAACCGCTTGCTCAAAGAGCTAACCTATACGGCGAGCATGGGATTGCTAAACGGTACTGCTTTGCCGCTCAGCGCTCACGGCGAAGTGATCGGGATGATCTTCATCTTTCGCGCCTATCCCGATCTCTTTACGGCAAATGATCGTCAACTTCTCCAATCTTTTGCCGATCAAGCGGCGGTCGCCGTCTTCAACGCTCGTTTGTATCGCGCCGTGAGCTATGAAAAAGAGCGTCTGGGCGCCATCCTGGATGCCGCCGCCGATGGGTTGCTCATCCTGGAGCCGGATCACACCATTGAACGTTGCAATCGGGCTTTTGAGAGGCTCTATGGCCGTCCGCGGCAGGAAATCATCGGGAAGAAGCACCATGAGATCATTGTTTGGGCGCGCGAGCCGAACGGGCGCACGCTGGAAGAGGCCGAAGCCGGCGGCTGGCCGCTGACGCCGAATGCGCACCTCTACGTGGAGGGTGACCTGAAGCGCCCCGATCCGCCTCCACTACCTGTGGGCATCACTTATGCGCCTTTGCTCTACGACGGTCACCTGCGGAATATCATCGTCTCCGTGCGCGATATCACCCATTTTCGCCAGGCCGAAGAGCTCAAAAGCACCTTTATTTCCATCATTAGCCATGAGCTGCGGACGCCGGTGGCGCTGATCAAAGGCTACGCCTCGACGCTCCGCCGGGAGGATATGTCCTTGGACCCCGCGCTGGTGCAGGAAAGTCTCTCGATCATCGAGGAAGAAGCTGACCGCCTCTCGCGGATGATCGACGATCTCTTGGATGCTTCACGGTTGCAGGCAGGTGGGTTGCAACTCCGGCGTAGCGAAGTCTCTTTGCCGCTGGTGGCCGAACGTCTGGCGGAGCGCTTCCGTACCCAAACGACGAAACACACGCTGATTGTAGATTTCCCTTCCCATTTCCCGGTTCTTTTGCTGGATGAGGGACGCATAGAGCAGGTACTTTCCAACCTGATCTCGAATGCTATTAAGTATGCCCCCTCCGGCGAGATTCGCATTCAAGGCCAAGTACGAGCGGATCAGGTGATTGTTTGCGTCAGCGATCAGGGCCCCGGCATCGATCCGCGCGATCTGCCTCATATTTTCGATCGCTTTTACCGCTCCGAGACGGCGATCCGCAAGACCAAAGGTGCCGGCCTGGGATTATATTTGGCACGGGCGATCATCGAAGCCCATGGCGGACGGATTTGGGCCGATCCGTCTCCTCAAGGAGGCGCCCGAATATGCTTTTCTCTCCCTCTCAGAGGGTGAGATTTCCTTCCATCGCGGTTATATGGAGTACAATTAGCGGGTAATTCATTTCTCAATCCCGGAAAATTCCTATGGCCAAGACTCAGATTGCCTGTCCACGTTGCCGCCAGCCGATCCTGGCGGAAGTTGAACAACTTTTCGATGTCACTGCCGATCCCTCGGCCAAGCAACGCTTGCTCACCGGTCAGGTGAACATGGCTCAATGTCCGCATTGCGGTTTTTCCGGTCGCTTGGCTACCCCTATTGTCTACCACGATGCGGATAAGGAACTCCTACTCACCTACTTTCCGCCCGAATTGAACCTTTCTGTCAACGATCAGGAGCGCCTGATCGGCCCGTTGATCAATCAGATCGTCAATCGCCTACCGCCGGAAAAGCGCAAGGCCTACCTTTTGCAACCAAAAACCCATTTTACTTATGAGAGCCTGATCGAAACCATCCTGGAAAAGGATGGAATTACGCGCGAAATGCTCCAGGCTCAGCAGGAGCGTATTCATCTCCTGGAACGTCTGTTGCAAGCTTCATCGGACGATGTGCAACGGGAGATCGTGCGCCAAGAGAAACATTTGATAGACGAGAACTTCTTTGCTATCTTTAGCCATCTGCTCCAAAGTGCGGCTGCAGCCGGCCAGGAAAATCTGGTGCGCGCGCTGACCGAACTGGAAGATATCCTACTTTCCGAAACCGAATTTGGGCAAAAATTGCAGCGGAGCGTGAGTGAATTGGAAGCGGCTACCAAAGCCTTGCAACAGGCCGGTCCGAAGCTAACGCGCGAAAAATTGCTTGAACTTTTCATCCAGGCTCCGAACGAAGAGCGGGTGCAGGCGTTGGTTAGCCTCGCGCGTCCCGGTTTGGACTATATCTTCTTCCAATTGCTCACCAATCGTATTGAGGGTACCAAGGACCCACAGGAGAAGAGGCGCCTGGAGGCACTGCGCGATCAAATTCTAGAATATGTCAATGAAATCGATCGCCAAATGGAAGAGCGCTTCAAAGAAGCGCAGCAATTGATTGAAGAATTGCTTGCTCAAGAAGATGTCGCAGAAGCCACTCGCCGCAACCTGAGTCGCTTTACCCAAGAGGCGGTCGAGGTCCTAAATACCTTTTTGCGACAGGCCTCAGAGAAGAACGATTATCTACGCTTGGGCAAGTTGCAAAAAATCGTCGAAGTACTGCAGGAGGCCAGCGCTCCACCGCCGGAAGTGGCGTTCATCGAACGCCTGCTGGATGCGCCGGATGCGGCTCTGGAATCTATGCTGGAACAGAATCAGGCGCTGATCACCGAGGAATTTCTCCAAACCCTGAGTGGTTTAATGCTCCAGATCGAAGAGCAAACCGCAGGGAACCCGCAGGCTAAAGCATTGAGCAAGAAGCTGGAACGCATTTACAACCTGGCGCTGAAGATCTCTATGCGTCGCCAAATGCAAAGCAACTAAAGCGGAGCGTTCAAGCGAGGAGCCATCGGGAGGGCAATGGTAAAACGACTGCCTTTGCCCTCCCCTTCGCTTTCTGCCCAAATACGCCCCCCATGCGCTTCCACCAGGTGACGGGCAATCGTCAACCCGATGCCGCTGCCGCCGGTGCCGCGTGCCCGGGAGCGATCCACGCGGTAGAAGCGATCGAAAATGCGCGGCAGATGCTCTGCCGGAATCCCGATGCCGGTATCCTGCACTGCAATGTACACCTCGTTTCCCCGTTTTTCGGCTTCGATCGTAATCTGACCACCGGAGGGGGTGAATTTGATCGCATTTCCAACCAGATTGGTCAGCACCTGGATCAGGCGATCTTCATCGGCCAGGACAGGCGGTAGCGGTTCTGCGAGATGGATGTTCAGGGTCAGACCTTGGGCTTCGATCTGCGGCCCGAGCCGCTTCTTCACCGTTGCGATCACCTGGGATACGGCCACGGGGCGGAAGTGCAGCTCAATTGCTCCGGCTTCGACGCGGCTCAATTCCTGTAAATCATCCACCAGGCGGCTCAACCGATCGGCCTCCTGGTAAACCTGGTGAAACGTCTCAAGATTGGCCGGCAGGACGCCATCCATCAGGCCCTCCATATACCCCTTAATGGCGGTGAGGGGCGTGCGCAACTCATGGCTCACATCAGCAATCAGCTGGCGGCGACGGGCTTCCACCTGTTCTAACTGTTCGGCCATGCTGTTGAAGTGATGCCCCAGCTCGGCGATCTCATCCTCGCCCTGGATTTCAACCCGTTCTTCGTAGTGTCCCTCTGCAATCCGTTGGGTGGCGCGGGCCAGTGCTTGCAGCGGAGAGACAATTCGTAAGCTCAACCATCCGCTGACGATCACGGAAAGCGCAACGGCCACCAGCAGTGCCAGGAAAAGCGCCTCGTTGAAGCTACTTCGATATTCGCGGTAAAACTCGACCATCATCCCCATGCGGGGAGACATCATCCCCGGCCCCATATTGCGCATATGGCGGTTAAAGGCATTGGGTAAGGAGGCCTGCGAGGCCAGGATCAACACCAGCGCAGCCAGGCCGAGCACCAACAAATGGGAGAGAAAAATGCGCGTTTCCAATCGTTTCATAAGCGTTCATCCTCAAAGCGATAGCCGACACCACGCACAGTGGCGATCAATTCTGGTCGTCCCAGCTTTTGGCGAATGTGACCGATATGCACATCCACCACTCGCAGGTCGCCGTAATAATCCGTCTCCCAGACCTTTTCGAGCAAGCGCTCGCGGGACATCACCCGGCCGGCATTTTGTGCCAATGCCTTGAGCAGCTCAAACTCGGTAGTAGTCAGGTCCACTTCCTGCCCTTCCACGAACACCCGCCGCGCATCCAGATCGATTTGCACATGGCGGAAGTTTAGTTTTCCTTCGCCCTCTTCTTGGGAAAGCAATTGCATGCGCCGCAGCGCCGCCTTGATCCGCGCTACCAATTCCCGCGGACTAAAGGGTTTGGTCACATAGTCATCTGCGCCCACCGAAAGGCCAACGATCTTATCGGTTTCTTCGGCGCGTGCCGTCAGTAGGATGACATAAACGGACGACTCCCGTCGTAGGCGATTGAGGACCTCCAGCCCGTCCATGCCGGGGAGCATAAGGTCCAGTACGATTAGCTCTGGCTTATAGGCCCGGGCCGCTTTCAATCCCGAGGGGCCATCCGTAGCGGTATAGACCTCAAAACCTTCCGGACGCAAATAGGCCGAAACCAAGTTCAGGATGCTGGGCTCATCGTCGATGATCAGGATTTTCGGAGGCATGGCGGATCCTCAGAGGAGGGAGAAGGATAGAGGATCGACCGTGGAGTGTAGACGGTGGACTGTAGTGGACCGTAGACCGTGGAATGTAGACCGTGGACCGTGGAATGGAACGTAGGCTGTGGACCGTTGACGCCGGGGAGGAGGGTATTCTCCTCCCCCATGCTGGATTTATTTTTCCCATTCTTCGATGAAGTTCCCATGCCACACATGCGGCAGGACCTGGGAAGTATAGCCGTTTACGCTGAGCATGCCGACGATTTGACCATCTTTGGCATAGTCAATGGTGTAATAGCCGTAGAAGCGGGTTACTTTTTCCACTTCGGCTCCGGGCAGATAGCCATCCAGGAATTTCTGTGCCGTCTCTTTGGCCTGCTCCTCGCTCACAGGCATCTCTGCCGAAACATCCGGAATAACGGGCGTGCCCCATCTCCAGGCACCGCGCCGACCCATCATGCCGTGGCGGGTTAAGACTCCGTATTTCTGATTCCACATCATATTCGCGCCGTGTTCCGGATAAGCGATTTTGGTGATGGGATCGATCAGAAGCTCAAAGGCGCCGAGGCCGGTCTGCGTTTCGCTGACGATGGCATAGCCACCGTTATCGAAAATCATCACCTCGCTCACTTCCAGTCCACTGAGCCCAAGGGTTTGAACGTAATTTTCTGCAGCCTGCTTTGCCTCTTCTACGCTCAGGGTGGGGAGATTGGTCACGCCGCCCCGTTGTGGGATACGATATGGTCTGGAACGTGGGCCAGGGGCGCCTTTCCAACCGCGTCCGAAGCCGGGATTTTCCCACTTTCGTCCCCATGGCCAGTAGTATGGGGTTTGGGATGTGATAGCCGTGGACTGTCGACGGGCGTACCAGTTTCCCACAGCAAAAGCCGTGCCGGCGATCCCAAGAAGCACCAGCCCGCCCAGAATACTTAAAGCAATTTTCCAACCTTTGCTCATACGACCTCCTGATATTGAGAAGTTTGCCACCTGGAGTGGCATCTATAAGGCTATCAGAGGTCTATCAAGGAGAGATAAATCGATTGTGAAGATCTTGTAAAGGAGCAATAGGCAGGCGAGTATCCCGGACTTGCTATTTGTTGCGTTTGGTATTTCGCCGAGATGGTGTTTTGGTGAGGGTGCTTTTTTGGAGCAGCGCAATCTCTTCCGCAGTGAGGTAGCGCCATTCCCCTGGCTTCAAAGAGCCTAGCCGTAGCGGTCCGATGCCGATGCGGATCAATCGCACCACCGGTAGCCCCAGCAAGGAGCACATTTCGCGAATTTGCCGTTTTCGCCCTTCGCGTAGTTCAATGCGCAGCCAGGCGCCTTTGCCGAAAAAACTCTCCACGCGCACTTCTGCCGGCAGGGTGCGGTGACCGTCGCTCAGTACCACGCCATGACGAAGCGCTTCCAGTTGTTCTTCATCTGGCCGGCGCGCTACCAGCACGCGGTAGATTTTGGGATGCCCGTAAGAGGGGTGGGTGAGCCGTTGGGCTAGATCGCCGTCGTTGGTCATCAACATCAGCCCTTCGCTTTCGTAGTCTAGCCTGCCGACGGGGTAAACGCGTTCGGGGATCGGCAGCAAGTCGCTCAAGGTCCGCCGACGATCGCCGGGTTCTGCTTCGAGCGTTGAGAGCACTTTGCGCGGTTTGTACAGGGCGATGTATATGCGCGGTTCCAGGCGCACCGCTTGCCCATCCACCGTGATCCGATCGCGTTCCGGATCGGCTTTTTGCCCCAAGGTGGCAATTTGCCCGTTGACGCGCACACGTCCGGCACGGATCATTTCTTCCGCCGCGCGTCGCGAAGCGATGCCGGCCTGGGAGAGAATTTTTTGCAATCGTTCTTCCATCTTTATCCCTTAAGTAATTCGTTATGCCCGTTTGTTTCGGGTGAAAGTTCCAATGGCGGTAGTTCTTCCAAGGAGCGCAGGCCAAAATGTTGCAGGAAGGCCGGGGTGGTCACATAGAGAATGGGACGACCAGGACCTTCTGCTCGGCCGGCCTCTTGGATCAAGCCTTTAGCCAGCAGGCTTTTGATCACACCGTCGCTGTTCACGCCGCGCACGGCCTCAACCTGCGGCCGGGTGATCGGCTGACGGTAGGCGATCAGCGCCAGGGTTTCCAGCGCGGCGCGGCTGAGGGAGGCCGTCGCTTCGAGGCCGAGAAATCGCTCCACGTCCGCTGCCACCTCGGGGGCGGTGGTCATTTGGATGCGCCCACCGTGATAAAGCAAACGTATCCCGCGGTCGCCGAGGTGTTGCTCCAGCTCTTGGAGTGCCTGTTGCACTTCTTCGGTTTTAACTTGGAGCGCTTCCGCCAGCTGAGGGATGGTGACGGCCTCTGCAGCGACGAAGAGCAGGGCTTCCAGGCGAGCGCTCAAAGAAAGAGACGGTTCACTCATGCTATAATCCTACCGATGAGGTGAAAAAATGAGCCGTATGCGATGGTTCTTAGGAATTGTGTTGTTGCTATTGACCCTAGCATGTACTATTTTCCTTGGAGGGCCGGCCTACCCGACCCAAACGGTGCCGGTTTCTACTGCCGCCGTGCAAACTTTGCAAGCCCAGGTGGCCACGGCCACATTCGCCGCCTCCCAGGGAGGCAGGTTGACCCTCCAACTGACGCAGGAGCAATTGACATCCTTATTGGTGGCCCGGTTTCAAGGCAGGGCAGATATACCGATTCAGGAGCCTTTGATCCTGTTGCATCCGGATGTCATAGAATTCTATGGCAAAGTGCACCAGGGAAATTTCGTTTCCAATGTCAAGCTGGTGCTTGCAGTGACAGTGAGCGCCGATGGAAAGCCCCAGTTTCGTATCACGGAAGCCTATCTCGGTCCATTGCCTTTTCCGCAGGCCCTCCGTGACACCGTTGCTACGATGTTGAACGAGGCCTATCTCGGCGCCATCGGTCCTGTGGCGACCGGCTTTCGCCTGGAAAGCATCGTTATCGGCGAGGGCGTGATGACCATTACCGGGCGCATTCGGTGATTATAACATGGGGATGGGCATAAACTTTTCAACTGCCGGGCGCAAAGTTTCCGTCTTTTGGCGCGGGGTGTTTTGGCTTGGCGTGTTGTTGCTTCTGAGCGCTTGCGAACTCACTGTACCGACAAATAACACAGATATAGAAGTGATGCTGGAAGTGGATGGGCGGCGGGAATCGGTCCGTGTGCCTGCGGGGAGCACGGTGCGCGATGTGTTACAGCAGGCCGGGGTCACGCCACAACCGCTGGATCGCAGCGAACCGCCTTTTTATCAGACGGTTGGTCAAGGGGATGTCATTCGCCTCAAGCGGGTGCGCGAGGAGTTCAAGGTAGAACAGGTCACCCTCCCGTTTGAACAGCAGATCGTTCGCAGCGAGAGCTTGCCGTTGGGCACCATGCGGCTGGTGCAGGAGGGGCGGAACGGGCAACAGGAGATTACCTACCGCATTTTGTACGAGGATGGGGTTGAGGTCAGTCGTGGCGTGGTCAAAAGCGTTACCCTGGTAGAACCGCAGCCCCAGATTTTGCTGGTGGGGGCGCAATCCTCTTTCCCGCCGATTGCTATTCCCGGCACGTTGGTCTATCTGAGTGGAGGCAATGCCTGGGTGATGGAGGGGTCAACGGCCCTGCGGCGCCCGCTGGTGACGACCGGTGACTTGGATGGAAGGGTGTTCGTCCTTTCGCCAAACGGTGACTACCTGCTCTTTACCCGAAAATCATCCCGTCCGCCTGCGGAAGAGATCAACACGCTCTGGGTGGTCAGCACCGATCCGCAAAAAGCCAATCCGTTCCCCATCAAAGCCTCAAACGTTGTGCATTTTGCCGATTGGCTGAACAATACCACCGTGTTGTATTCTACCGTCGAGCCGCGGACGGCAGTGCCGGGCTGGCAGGCGAATAACGATCTTCATCGCGTCACCGTCTATACCAATCGCGCCGGCGCGCCCAAGCGGATTTTGGATGCAAGTAGCGGCGGCGTCTATGGCTGGTGGGGGAGTACCTATGCCATTTCTCCGCTCGGACAAGTCGCCTACGCGCGTCCTGGCGAGATCGGATTGGTGGATATTGAGAAGGGGCGACTCACACCGTTGCTGTCGATCCTCCCTTATCAAACTTATAGCGAGTGGGCTTGGGTGCCGCCCATTGCCTGGGGCGCGGATGGAAAGACGCTCTTTGCCGTAGTCCATGTGCCTTTTGGTGCACCGGTGCCGGACGAATCCTCTCCCCTCTTCGATCTGCGCGCTCTGGGGCTGACCAATGGAGCAAACGTAAATCTGGTAGAATCAAGCGGCATGTTCGCCAACCCGGTTTCGTCCCCTGTATATGCGCAGGGGCGCGAGAAGGCCTATCGGCTGGCTTATCTACAGGCCGTCTTTCCCATGCAAAGCCAGCAGAGCCGCTATCGTCTGTACGTGATGGATCGAGATGGTTCCAATCGGCAGCTACTTTTTCCCCCCGCCGATGAGCCTGGTCTGGAACCGCAAACGGTGGTCTGGTCACCGCAGCCGCTTCCGGGACAAAATACGGCGGTGATTGCACTGCTCTATGCTGGAAATCTCTGGTTTGTCGAAAGCGAAAGCGGCAAGGCCTATCAGATCACCGGAGATGGCCTGATCACTCGAATCGATTGGAGGTAGTTAATGCGTATTCTGATCACCGGCGCGGCCGGCTTCCTTGGTTCTCATTTGTGCGATCGCCTGTTGGCCGAAGGTCATGAGGTGATCGGCATGGATAACTTCATCACCGGCAAACCGGCCAATTTGGCACATTTGGCCGGACATGAGCGCTTTTCCTTCTATCGGCACGATGTCTCGAACTACATCTTCGTGCCCGGAAAAGTGGATGCGGTGCTCCATTTTGCTTCGCCGGCCAGTCCGAACCCGCAATCGCCCTACGGCTATTTCAACCTGCCGATTCAAACGATGAAAGCCGGCGCATTGGGCACCCATAACACGCTGGGCGTGGCGAAAGCGCATGGTGCGCGCTACCTGCTTGCGTCGACTAGCGAAATCTACGGCGATCCGACCGTTTGCCCTCAGCCGGAAGACTACCCTGGTAACGTAGACCCGATCGGACCTCGGGCAGTCTACGATGAGGCCAAACGCTTCGCCGAGGCCCTGACCATGGCCTATCATCGCTATCATGGCGTGGACACGCGCATCGCCCGCATCTTCAACACCTATGGTCCGCGCATGGACCCGGAAGACGGGCGTGCCTTGCCGAATTTCCTCAAGCAAGCTTTGCTCGGTCAACCGCTCACCGTCTATGGAGATGGTTCTCAGACGCGTAGTTTCTGCTATGTGGATGATCTTATCGAGGGGATTGTCCGCTTGCTCTATTCGGATGAGCATCTGCCGGTCAATTTGGGAAGCCCGCATGAGATCACGCTGCTGGAATTCGCCGAGACAGTGAACCGCATCACCGGAAATAAAGCTGGAATCGTCTTCGTCCCGGAAGGTCGCAGCCCGCGTGACCCGCAACGCCGTCAACCGGATATTACGCGTGCGCGCACCATTTTGGGTTGGGAACCGCGCGTTGACCTGGAAGAGGGGATTGCCCGCACCATTCCTTACTTCAAGAAGGTTTTGGGCCTAGAATGATCTTGAACGTCCTCGTCAATCCCGAAGAGCGCCTGCGCTTTCTTAAGTTTGCCCTTGTCGGCGCGATTGGGGCGGTTGTTGATTTCGGCGTCATGAACGCTCTGAGCTACTGGCTACATTTTTCCCTCGTCCTGGCCGGCACGATCTCCTTCTTCTGCGCGGTGACCAGCAACTTTATCTGGAATCGCTACTGGACCTATCCCGATTCGCGTTCGCGCCCGGTTTGGCAGCAATGGATAATGTTCTCTCTGGTCAATCTAGTGGGTGTGGGCATTCGCATTCCGCTCTTGCGCTTTTTAGAATTGCCGCTAGAGCATTTGATGGCGCGTCTATCCCCCTTTTCCCTTTCTCCCTCTCTGCTGGCGAAGAACCTCACCTTGGCGATCGCCGTTGGCGTGGTCATGCTCTGGAACTTTTTCGTCAACCGTTACTGGACGTATAATGATGTCTGAAAGGAATTCCAAGCAAGTGTTCTCAAGCAATGCTCTGAACGCTTCTTGATGGGGTATAATCAAAACAAGGACTTGCTCGCTTTCGGGTGGAGGAAGCGTGAAAGAATTGTTGCGACTCAAGATTGAAAAGACGGATCCCGAACTTCGGGAGATCTTCTTATTGCTTCTGGATGAAATCGAGACTCAGCAAAGGCTGCGTCAGGAAGCGATTGCCGAATCTCAGCGAGCCTGGGCGGCCATTCAGGAGCTGGCCGAAGCCCAGAAGCGCACTGAGGCCAAAGTCGCCGAGCTAGCCGAAGCCCAGAAGCGCACTGAGGCCAAAGTCGCCGAGTTGGCCGAAGCCCAGAAGCGCACCGAAGAAGAAGTGCGCAAACTGGCGATCGGTCTCCAGCAGGTCCAGGAACGCCTGGAGGGAATTTCCAACTCGGTGGGGTATACTTTGGAAGATCGTGCCATGCGTAGTCTGCCGACCCTTTTGAGTGAGCATGGCATCGAAGTGGAGGGTCGACTGGTGCGGCGCTACGTGCTGGTCGGCGATGTCGAGCGGCAGGTAAACATCTATGGGTATGGGAAACGAGGCGGAGAACGGGTACTGATCCTGGGTGAATCAAAGGTTCGCCCTTCGCGAAAAGAGATCGATCGTTTTATCGAGCTGTCCGAGCACTTAGGGGCTCAGGAAGGGCTGCCAACTGTGCTACTGTTTGTGGCCTATGATTTTCAACCCCAAGTGGAAGCCTATCTGCGCGAAAAGTCTATCATACCCATCTGGTCTTATGAGCTGACGATGTAACGGGATTTTTCCCGAATCCATGATGCAATCGTCAGAAGTTCGCGAATCGAACGCCATAGAGGGAGATCAGGCTATCTCAAAGATGACTCAACCGCGCATCATTCCCATCTACACATCCAAAGGCGATGTCGAGGCTTTTCTGGTCTACCCCTACCTGTACAATCGCCTCGGCGAATGGATCGGCTGGGTGACGCCGGATCGCAAGGTTTATTCCGTGCTCGGTCACTACGTAGGCTACCTGATCGATGGGCCGCGCATCGTCCGCCGCCGGGCAACGGCAAATTTGGAGCCTTCCCTTCCGCCCCCTCCGCTACCCAAACGCATTCTCCCACCAGCGACCGTTCCCTTAGCGCCGCTGATGAGTGAACTTCCCTATCATCTGATGGATGTGCTTTTGGAAGAGCCGGAACGCCTCCACACCCTGGATAGCGGCGAATTGCGCCAAGATATGGATTGAACCATGGAACTTTTCCGCACCTTCTTTACCCCTCCCCGCCATTGGATTCTCGTCCTGATGGCCATCTGGATCGGCCTTGGCCTCAGCGAAAAGCGTCTCAAAGCGCCGATCACTGCCGCCGCTTTCAACGAGCTGGTATTCTACGGCCTGTTTGGCTATATGCTGGGCGGGCGGCTTTTCTATGCCTTGGAGCATTGGTCACTGGTCCTTTCTGCCCCACTCAGCTTGTTTTCGCCCAGAGATATGTTCTCCCCCTTCGGCGCCTGGCTGACGCTGCTCCTGGTTTCTCTCATCTATCTCCAACGCCGCCAAATTCCCCTTTGGCCGATGCTGGATTCCCTCACGCCGCTTTTAGCCACCCTGCTCGTGGGTCTCACCCTTGCAAATTTGGCCTCAGGAAATGGATTTGGAAAAGAGACAAACCTGCCATGGGGCTGGGAGCTGTGGGGAGTGCGTCGTCATCCCTCGCAACTTTACGAGATTTTCGCCTCGTTAGGGACCTTGGGCCTGATCCTGCGCCTTCGGCTCTCTGCCCCCGGAGCACTTTTCCTGCGCTTCCTGGCCCTAACTGCCGGCTGGATGCTTTTCTTGCAGGCCTTCCGCGGGGATAGTTATTTCTTACCGGGCGGCTTCCGATTGGAGCAGGTGCTGGCCTGGTGCGTGTTGGCGCTTGCCCTGTGGTTGATCGATCGTCGCGAGGGGAGGCAGGCATCCCATGAGGCTTGAGGGAAAAACGGTGATGATCACCGGCGCGGCACGTCGCTTGGGACGCGTGATGGCCTTGGCTTGTGCCCGCGCCGGAGCAGATGTGATCCTCCATCACGGCCATTCTTCGCAAGAAGCGCATGGGCTGGCGGAAGAAATTCGTTCTCTTGGCAGGCAAGCCTGGATTGTCCAGGCCGACCTGGCCGACGCGCGCCAAACCCTTGCCCTTGGCGATGCGATGTGGCAATATGAGACGCTCTATGCGCTTGTAAACAGCGCCTCGATCTTCGAGCCGCTCACCTTTGCCGAAACCACCCTCGAAGCCTGGCAACGCCATCTGCAAGTCAACCTGACCGCGCCCTTTCTCCTTTCCCAGGCCTTCTCCCGTCACCTTGCCGGACGAGAAGGGCGGATTGTGAATATTCTGGATTGGCGCGCCCTGCGCCCCGGCGCTGATCATTTTCCCTATACAATCGCCAAAGCCGCGCTGGCAGCCATGACCCGTTCCCTGGCTCAGGCGCTGGCACCGCAGATTCAGGTGAACGGCATTGCCTTCGGCGCCATCCTACCGCCGAGCGACGGCGCGCCGGTCAAAGGAGTGATCGCCCAAACTCCCATGCGTCGCCTGGCCGATTTGCAAGAAGTGGCAGAAACCTTGCTCTTCTTGCTCACTGGCCCGACCTATATCACCGGCGAGATCATCCACTTGGATGGCGGCCGTCATCTGGTGTGACCAACCGACTTCTTTTGGAGGCTGAATGGATAAAGTTTTCATCAAGGACTTGCTGGTGCGCGGCATCATCGGGATCAACGATTGGGAGCGACGCGAACCGCAGGATATTTTGATCAACATCGTGCTCTTCACCGATACCCGTCGCGCTGCCGTGAGCGATCGCATCGAGGATTGTGTGAATTACCGCACGGTGGCAAAGAAGGTGCAGGCCCATGCCGAACGTGCCGAGCGCTGGACAGTGGAAGCATTGGCCAACGATCTGGCCCGCTTGTGCTTGGAAGAACCCGGCGTGCAACGGGTGATCGTGCGCGTGGAAAAGCCCGGTGCCGTGCGCTTTGCCGCCTCGGTCGGCGTGGAGATCGAACGTGAGCGGGGAACTACACTCGGTTTATCTGAGCCTGGGCTCGAACGTTGACCCAGAGCACAATCTACCGCGAGCCATACAGCTTTTGCGCCAGAAAACTCGGTTGGTAGCCGTTTCTCGTGCCTGGCAATCCCATGCGGTGGGTAGCAATGGCCCAGATTTTCTCAATGCCTGTGCTCTTGTCCAGACCCCGCTGAGTGTGCAGGAGTTCAAATCTCAGGTGATCCTGCCGATCGAGCAGGCGCTCGGCAGGGTGCGCACGGCGGATAAATTTGCTCCGCGCACTATGGATATTGACATCCTGTTCTTCGATGAAGAGCCGTTCGGCGATTTTTTGAACCACGCCTTTGTCGTCGTGCCCCTGGCCGAGATCGCTCCAAACCTCCATCACCCCTTAGTCTACAATTTCACCATGTCTCAATTGGCCGAACAGCTCCGCTCTCAAACCTGGATCATTCCTTGCCCGGACGTAAAGTTGTAGAGCAAACGCTAGCGTTTGCTCTACTTTTCCGCCTTTTCCTGAACCCAGTGACGGGCGCTTTCCAGCACTTCGGGGATCTTCTGTGTTTCGCTGCCGCCGCCGAACGCCAAGTGCGGAGCACCACCGCCTCCACCGCCGAGCTGATGGGCCAGATAGCTCACCAGCTCACCGGCTTTCCAACCGCTCTTGACCAGATCGGCAGTGAGCGCAACCATCAGTCGCGCCTGCGTATTCCGAGTAGCCACGACGCAAACGCCACGCTCGCGCACTTTTTGTCGGAATACATCGGCCAGGGTGCGCATGGTTTCATCGTCCAAGCCGGGCAATTCGGCGAGCAGCAATTGCACGTTGCCAACCGATTCCAGCGCTTGCAGGTGGCGACGGAAGAGCAGCGCGGCATGTTCTTTTTGCAGCGCGTTCAGCGCCTTGCGGGTGGTCTGGAGATCTTCCTGGAGCGCTTCCACCTTTTGGGCTACTTCTTCAGGGGTGGTCTTGAGCAAATTGGCTGCTTCCTGGAGCACGGCGAATCGCCGAGCAACCAGCTGATAGGCGCCGCGTCCGGTCACCGCTTCGATGCGTCGAACGTTTGCTCCGACCGAGCTTTCGCTAACGATCAGGAACATGCCCACGTCCGAGGTCCGGCTCAGGTGCGTGCCGCCGCATAGTTCGTAGGAGATCAGATGGTCTTCATCGCCGATGCGCAGCGTGCGAACGATTTCGCCGTATTTTTCTCCGAAGAGTGCCATCGCACCCTCGGCGATCGCCTCTTCTCTGGTTTTATAGGTCGGTTGTACCGGCCAATCGGCGGCCACCATCTCGTTGACGCGGCGCTCGATCTCCGCCAGCTGAGCAGGGGTGAGCGCTTGCGGGTAGTTGAAGTCAAAGCGCAGGCGATCCGGGGCCACCAGGGAGCCGGCCTGTAACGCGCCGGGGCCGAGGACCTGATGCAGCGCGGCGTGCAGGAGGTGGGTGGCCGTGTGATTGCGCATGATGTCGTGACGGCGCTCCATATCTACCTCGGCACGGGCCGGATCGCCGCGGCGCGGTTTGCCGAAGATCACCTCGCCGACGTGCGTGATCACCCCCGCCGCCGGTTTGCGCATATCCTGGACCTCGATCTCCCAGCTGCCGTCCAGGGCACGGATCGTGCCCGTATCGCTCACCTGGCCACCGGCTTCAATGTAGAAGCCGGTTTCTGGCAGGATGACCTCCACCCGATCCCCTGTCTTGGGCTCTTCGATCTCTTGACCCTCGCGCACCAGCGCCAACACTTTGCCGGTCACGTGGGTTTTGGTATAGGGATCGTAGAGCACGCCTTCTGGGCCGATCTCGCCGTGTTGCTGCAAGGCCTGCAGAATACCGCTGAAGAATTCGGCATCCTCGCCACCCAGCGGACCCATCGCTTTGCCAGCACCGGAAGCCAACCGATGTTCTTCCATGGCCTCCTGGAACCCTTGTTCTTCTACGTCCATCCCTTGTTCACGGGCAATATCACGGGCGATCTCGAAGGGCATTCCGCTGGTAGCGTAGAGGTCAAAGGCCTGGCGTCCACTCAGAAGGCGTTCTCCCTTCCGACGCAATTCGTCCAGCATTCCTTGCAAGCGGTTGGTGCTAATATCCAGAGCACGGGCAAAACGTTTTTCTTCGCGGGTGATCGTATCCAGGATCACGGTGCGGTTGCGTTGGAGCTCGGGGTAAAAGTGACCATAATTTTCGATCACTGCTTCTGCCACCTCGGCCAGGAAGGGTTGATCCAGGCCAATCTTGGTGCCGAAGCGTGCGGCGCGGCGGATGACCATGCGGCAGATGTAGTTGCGGCCGGTATTGCCTGGCACGACTCCATCGGCGATCAGGAAGGCCGCAGCGCGGCTGTGATCGGCAATCACGCGGTAGGGCGTGAAATCGGCATAGACCTGTTCCGGGCTATGTCCGGTCAGGGCACGGACGCGCTCGATAAGCGGGACGAAGAGATCGGTCTTATAGTTGGAGTTCACGTTCTGCAGCACCGCAACGATGCGCTCCAGCCCCATGCCGGTATCCACGTGCTTGGCCGGCAGCGGTTCGAGGGTATCCAGGTCCAGGCGGTTGTATTGCATAAAGACCAGGTTCCACAGCTCCAGGAAGCGCTTGCAATCCCCGTTGACGCGGCAAACGTGTCCCGATTCTCCTTTTTTATCGCAATATTCCTCGCCGCGGTCAATGTGAATTTCCGAGCACGGTCCGCAAGGGCCGGTTTCGGCCATTTCCCAGAAGTTTTCCTTGCGCCCGAAGAAGAGCACATGATCCGGCAAGAAACCGGGTTGGGCGCGCCAGTAATCGGCCGCTTCGTCGTCCGTCGGTATGCGCCCTTTCTCGTCCTTGAAGCAGGTTGCCCAGAGACGTTCCTTAGGCAATCCCCAGACTTCGGTCAGCAATTCCCAAGCCCAGGCGATGGCTTCTTTCTTGTAATAATCGCCGAAAGACCAATTGCCGAGCATCTCAAAAAAGGTGTGATGCGTATCATCCCGCCCGACATCTTCCAGGTCGTTGTGTTTCCCGGAGACGCGCATGCACTTTTGCGAATTGGCCGCGCGGGTATATGGGCGCTTGTCTGTGCCGAGGAAGACGTCCTTGAATTGCACCATGCCGGAATTGGTGAAAAGCAGCGTGGAATCCCCACCTGGTACGAGAGAGGAGGAAGGTACGAAGGTGTGTCCGCGTTGGACGAAGAAGTCAATGAAGGTTTGCCGAATTTCCGCACCGCTGAAACGTTTCTGAGACATATCAGAACTCCATGAGAGGGCTGAAGGTGTAGGGTATTATACCTGTCTTTGAGGTGCTTACAGGCGTTTGGATTATTCTAGATTGAATCCCTGTTGACGCAATACTTGGCGCAATTGGGTGCGTTGGGCCTGAGAAACGCGCCGAGCAGAATGTTCCATCCAGCCGTAATCTTCTACATTTTTCTGCTCTGGAACGCCGATTTGACGATTGGTATAGATGCCGCTTTCGGCCATTTCTCGATCGTAGGAGCGGAGCGCTTCGTCCTGCTCCTGATGGTAGGTTTCCCAATGGAGCACTGCTTCGAGGGGGAGACGCGGCTTTTGGCGAGGTGTCCTTGCCGGCCAGCCGACGGTCATGCCGACGATGGGGAAGGTCAGGCGAGGCAGGGCTAGGAGTTCGATCACTTCCTGCGGGTGATTGCGAATGGCGCCGATGTAACAGATGCCCAAGCCCAGAGATTCGGCGGCCAAAGCGGCATTTTGCGCGGCGATGACTGCATCTAGGGCAGCGACTAGAAAGTTTTCAACGTAGTTCGTGACCTGCGTATAGCCACGTAGTTCGCAGACCCGATCTAAGCGCGCCAGATCGGCACACCAGGCGAAGAAGAGCGGTGCCTCGACGATGTGCCGCTGATCGCCGCAGAGCGCGGCCAGCTGCCGACGCCTTTCTGCGTCCTTAACGGCGATCACGCTCCAGGCCTGCAGATTAGACGAGGTCGAGGCGCGCTGCGCCGCCCGAACGATCGTTTCGATCAATTCTTTTGGCAGCGGGTCGGATTTGTAGTGACGTACCGATGTGTGACGATGGATGATCTCCAGGACGGGATTTTCGGTCATAGGGTGATGGAATGTGTTTTGAGGGGATTCGTGAATGGCTGGCATCGTGCCTGGTCGCTCTTTTCATGGTCGCAAGATCGGGGTAGGGCGGATTTCCAGCGAATCCAGAATGCGTTGATGGTGATTGCCCAGGAGCTTCATATGGGCGATGGTTTCCAGATCAAAAAAGCCGATCTCGGTCGTTTCCGCACTCAGACGCATACTTCCGCCCAGCGCTTCGACCTCAAAGTGTATGACGACCATTTGCACGCGGTTGCCATCTGGATATTCAATCAAGGTATCGCGATTCGAGTAAATGCCTACCAGGCGCACCGGGCGGACCTCCAGCCCGGTTTCTTCGTAGAACTCGCGTATGCAGGCCTCTTCGACGCTTTCGCCAGCCTCCATTGCCCCGCCGGGAAGACACCATTCGCCGTTATCGGCACGGCGGGTCAACAGCACCCGATTTCGCTCGCTATCGAAGAGGATCGCAGAGCACCCGATGCGGAGCTGCCCATGTTTGCTAATGCGTTCGCCATGATGTAGGTGAGTCATAGGTTGCGGCGAATTATAACCCCAATCGGGCACATCGATCCCAAACCCTAACCCCCTGATCACCCGACTAATCGGCCACCCGACGAATCGACCACCCGACGAATCAACTAACCGACCATCATCTTTATGGTAAAACTATACTCATGCTGGAACTACATGAGATTTATAAATCCTACGAAGGGAAACCCTTGCTACGGGGTATCTCTTTCTCTGTAGCTGTGGGAGAGACGGTCTGCCTGCTCGGGCCTTCCGGAAGCGGAAAATCAACTCTGCTGCGCATTATTGCCGGGCTGGAGGAGCCGGAAAAAGGGGAGATTCGCTGGAATGGACAGGTGATCACCCATGTACCCCCTCACCGCCGTCGGATGGGCTTGGTCTTTCAGGATTACGTGTTGTTTCCCCACCTGACTGTGGCCGAGAACGTGGCTTTTGGATTAAAAATGCAGGGACTGCCGCCGATTGAACAAGCCCAAAGGGTGCAGGAGGTGCTGGAACAGGTGCACCTGCGCGGCTTTGAATCCCGCCGCGTGACCGATCTTTCGGGAGGGGAACAGCAACGGGTGGCGCTGGCGCGCGCTTTGGCGCCGCGTCCCCAAGTGCTGATGTTCGATGAGCCGTTGGGAGCTCTGGATCGTACCTTGCGGGAGGAACTTCTGCTGGAGTTGCGCTCCCTGCTGCGTTCACAGCCGATCGCCGCGATCTACGTGACCCATGATCAGGAAGAGGCAGCTACGGTTGCCGATCGTCTTCTGCTCCTTCATCAGGGGCGTATTGTGCGCCAGGGTCGCCCTGCAGAGATTTGGGACGATCCGCGGAGTGTGTGGGTGGCACGTTTTTTGGGGATCGGGAATTTGCTCCCCGGTCACTGGGAGGATGGCTTTATCGTCAGCGCATGGGGGCGTTTTCCCCTTGCCTGTCCGCAGGAACATCACCATCGGCGTGGCGAACGAATTTGGGGATTGCTTCGACCTCACGAGGTCGAACAGACGCAGGGTACAGATGGCTGGCAGGCCCAGGTGACGGATGTGATCTTTCAACAGGAACACTTCCGGGTGCAGCTGGATGGCGGCCTCTATGTTTTCCTTTCGGAGGCGCCGCCTATTGGTGCTTCGATCCGATTACGCCTGAAACGGGGGCGGCTGGAATGCCTGGGGAGCGAAGATGAAAGTGGGTGATACGATCCGCGTGCTCAAGCGCGATCTCTCCGGCGCCGTGACCTGGGAGTATTCCGGCCGGGTGCTTTTCCTGCGTAACGGCATCTTGCGCCTGGAGGCCTTCTTTGATCGCGAGGATATGCCCTTTCAGGGCACGTGGCTCAAGCGCGGCGATCGGTTCCTTGAGACCTATTACACGAGACGCTGGTATAACGTTTTTGAGATCTACGATCGGGATGATGGAAGCCTGAAGGGATGGTATTGCAACATTTGCCGTCCTGCCGTTTTAGAAGCGGATAGCGTTTCTTTCGTCGATCTAGCGCTCGATCTGTGGGTGACGCCGCAAGGGGAGCAGACGGTGCTCGATGAGGACGAATTTGCCGCGCTTGCACTGGATGCCGAAACGCGTCGGCAAGCTCTTCGTGCTCTTCAAGCGTTGCGTGTTTGTTTTCGCCGGCGATGGCATCCGGTGAACGCAAAATAGAGTCTCGTGAGTGTGTTTGAAGAAAGTGAGCGCGCACCTCACGAGAGGGGCTACAATGCCGTCCCCTGTGGTCGGAGAGGGTTGGTGAGTTACGATTGTTGGCGCTCTAGCAGGGCTGCGGTGGCGCGAGTGTTGGCCTCCAGGTCGATCAGCAGGGTGAAGATTTCACCGGCAGCATAGAGAAAGAGGGCGCTAAAGCCGCCGTAGAGCAAAGTCAAGAACCCGCTGACAACTCCGCCGAAGAAACCCATGCCGCGCATGTCACCAAATCCCAACTGGCGAAAAAGTGAATTGCCGAGGAATGGCATGCTGCAGGCGCCGAGCACCGTCAAGATGGCAAGGATGACTCCAAGCACCTTGTAGATGACAGCAACGACGCGCAGGACGGGATAACGATTGGTTTGCATTTTTCACCTCCGTTGGACCAAGGAGTACTTTCGCCGATAGCGATAGAGCCACCAGAGAAGGATGGCACACAGGAACAAGAACAACACGATCGGGATCAGCCAGGCAAGCAGGGTAGTGATGGTGGCGATCACGTCCTCGGCGATGCTGACTGGCGTGTTACCCAGGCCGGCGGTAGTGGCCGTGACGGCCGGACGCACCACCAGCGATTTGATGCCATGCACGGCGCCGGCGGCCAGCAAGCCACAGATCATGGCCAAGACGGGGTTCATTTCGGTGATCACGCGCGCTGAAGCGGCAAAGAGGATCGCTCCGGCGGTGGGACGAACGAAGGTCTGGATGACATCGTTGATGTGATTGACGGCCGGAATTTTATCAGCCAGCATTTCGACGATCACCAGTAGCCCTAAAACGATCAGGACCCCGGGGTTGGCGAGTGTATCCCAAGGGGAGGCTAACGTGATCCAATCGGTATAGTGGGCAATCAGGCCGGTGATCAGCAAGGGGATATAGGCGTTTAATCCGGCGCTTGCAGCCAGGCCAAATGCGGAGAAGATGCCAAGCCATTCCATAAGATTCTCAGTAAATTATACCCTATCAGGGAAAGGCTGAAAACGATGATTTTGAAGATGGAGAGGGTATGAGGACTGTTCAATCTCCTCCGTTGGAGCATTCAAACGTGTTGTCCTGTGGGGAAGTGACGCGGACCGGCCAATTGCTGTCATCTACTCGATAGGCACGTAGCTCCGGTTCCACGGATCGAAGCAATGCCCGTGCGCGTGCCTCGGATAGATTCCAGGCGCGCCAGGAGGGATCGGAGGATCGAGGCCGCGTTTCGGAGAGAATACAGCTCAGGGTCGCCGCGAGGTGCTCACGGGTAGCCTGATCCGCTGCCGGGGAACGGTATTCGGCTACGATGGCGGGAATTGCATCGGTGGAGAGCGAGGTCAGATAGGGGATGTCCAGTTCTTCCCCTTTTTGAAATCGTTCTACGTTCTGCTGCACGATGAAGGCATCCACGTTGAGCAGGGAAAGCGAAATCCCGAAGCCCAGCAAGGTGAAGAGGCAGATCACGGCAAAGGCGCGTTGGCGGTGCAACAGGTCCAAGATGGCCGCCGCCAGGAGCAGAATCGCCAGCCAGATCATAAAGACGTGGGTATAGGTGCGCAAACGAGTGAAGCCGTAGGCCATTTCGTAGAGCGAGAGGCGCTGATAGGCCGAGAGCAAAATCACCCCTACCAGCAGGACGAGGACGATCCCAAGCGCGGAGAAGCCACGGCGTTGCTGCGGATGTTCGCGGCGGGTGATCGTGCTGAGTACTTGGAAGAGGAGCAAACTGAAGAAGGCGACGATCACCAGTTCGCCAAAGCCGCGACGGGCGTATTCGGCATAGGTATAGCCATCCAGCTGGATATTGCGCTCGCCGCCGAAGAAGTATTGAAACTGCACCATCACGAAGGTGGCAAAGAGCAGGCCGATGCTTCCCAGCACGATGGCGGCCTCAGTGAAGCCCAAAAAGGGTGGGATGAGCGGTTTTTCGCGCCCTAGCAGGGGTTCTTCTGCTGAACGCTCGAAGGCATGCAGATAGATGCCGCTCAAAACATAGGCGATGATCAGGATGTAGAACAGGCGGAAGAGATATTCTGGCAAGTTTTCCAGGCGGAGAAGAGCCACCAAGGCGTTCAGACGTTGGCCGAAGAGCGGGTCGGCGGAGGCGAGAAGGGCGGCAAAGATGACCACGATCGGCAAGGCCAGCAGAAGGCCACGGGCGATCGACCAGAAGGTGGACCGTTTTGTCGCTGTTTCCTGGGTGGCACGGCGGGCAGCAGAAAAGGCGGTTGCCGGCCGAACCAGGATGCTGATCACCAGATTGAAGGCCTGGCGAAAGAAATCGGCGAAGCTATATTCCACCCACTTTCCCCCGCGGTAGGTGACGGCAAGGATGGCCATGAGCAGAAGGGTGAGCAGATGCGTTAGGAACGCGGTCAACGGTTCGCGGCGCAGGACGGTGATGGCGAGAAAGAACAGGAGAAAGGGAAGCAAGAGCCAGGTCCGTTTGGCAGGGTGTGCTCCTTCGCGGCGTAGTAGGATGAATCCAGCGCCCAAAGTTGCCAAGGCGTAGATAGCGAACGAAACTCCCGGCGTGTGCTTCCAGAAGAGAAAATCGAATAGCCAGCCCAGGAAAAGGACGATATACCAGAAAGGGGAGGAAAATTTTTTCATGGCGCCTCCGGGAAATTTTGCTGAATTTTTCGAACGGGCAATGGATGGGAGCAGAATAGACGGCCGGAGCTATCAGATGCTCTCAGGTTTTCCCTTGCGGCGAGGTGGCCTCCCGATCCCATTCTTCCACCAGTCTCTGCCATTCTTCGAGGGTCAATGTTTCGGCGCGGCGCTCGGGGGCGATGCCGGCCCCGAGGAGCAGATTTTCTATGCGGGTAGTGTTGAGCCCCAGGCCATGGGAAAGCGCGTTGCGCAGGGTTTTGCGCTTTTGACCGAAGCCGGCGCGGATCAGGCGGAAGAACGTATCCAGCTGCTCAGAAGGGAGAAGCGGCTGCGGGTAGAGATCGATGCGCACTACGGCCGAATCCACCTTCGGCGGCGGGTAGAAGGCTCCGGCCGGGATGCGCAAGGCGATCGAAGGCCGACCGTAGACCTGGACACTGAGTGCCAGCAGGTTCATCTCCCCGGCAGAAGCGCAGATGCGCTCGGCGACCTCTTTCTGGACCGTTAGCACCAGGCGCCGTGGACGCCGCGGCGCTTCCAGCAGGTGGCGGATGAGCGCCGAGGTGATGTAATAGGGGATGTTTGCCACCACCAGGTAACCTTCTTGGGGGATGAGCTCAGCCGGGGAAAGGCGCAGGATATCCCCACGCACCAGGTGGACGTTCTCCCATGGAGAAAGTACTTGCTCCAGGATGGGGAAAAGTGTTTCGTCAATTTCGACGGCCACAACCTGTTGCGCGGCATTTGCCAGGTAACGCGTGAGACTGCCCAGGCCGGGGCCGATCTCCAAGACCCAGTCCGTGGGCTGAACTTCTGCGACCTGCAGGATGGCCTCCAGCAAATGTGGGTCCTGCAGGAAGTTTTGCCCCAAATGCTTTTTCGGTCGCAGGCCGGCCTGACGAAGCAACTGGGTTGTTTGTAGGGGCGGGATGGGAGGACGAAAACGCTGATTCACAGGTTATTCCAGAATATACGGGATGTTGGCTGGGACGGGGGTGAGGAAGTAGAGGGTCACCCAATGATGCCAAGGTTCGTAATCCTCATCGCTGAATCCCAAGTCGATCCAGGGGCGGCCGGGGATGCCACCGCCGACGTCTTCGATAGTGGCACGGCCATAGCCGGGGATGTAGACCGGCTGACCCTTTAACATCTGATACCAGTCCAAGGTCACGGCGATCACCCCGCGGGTCACCTTTTTGCCGCTGGCGGTATAGGGGTAGCAGCGATCCGACGCAGAGCGGCAAGGGGAATAGGAGGTGGCGTAGACGCGCATGGCTCGCCAATATTCGATGGTCGTACCGTCGACTACGGCGGTGCGCACGACCACTTTGGTACCATAGCCGATCAGGCGATTTTGCGGTGGGCGGATCACAGTTTCGCTTTCGACCTGACGGGCGATCTCTTCCCCATCCTGGTAGCGGATGCGGATGCGCTCCATGCTGATCCCCTCTTCGCCGGGGCGAAGGATCTGCTGCTGATCCAGCTCCAAGTCGGCGGAAGCGACGAATTCCGTGTGGAAGGGAATGCTTTTCTGGTTGATCTGCACGCTCTCCCAGATATGGTGAAGGCGAATTCGGCCATCTTCGGGAAGGGGAGATTCAGGCGGTGGATCGCTGCTATCTAGCCCGACCCGTGGCAAACCGGCTTCGGCCAGCGCTTCGCCCACGGTGGCGGCTGCGGTGCGTCGGGTCCAGACCTGAGCCGCCGCTTCGATGGTGATCGGATGCGAAAGGCGGCAGGTAACCTGTTGATCGCTCTCCAGGGGCGTGGTCAGCGGTGGGAAGCAACGATCGGCGGCGTAGAGGGCATAGCCTTGTTCACGTAGGGCGGCGCCGAGGGTTTCTGCGGCGCTGCGAAAGGTGCGCATTCCACTTTCTGTTTGCAGCGTAACGAGATGGGCTCGGCGGATTTGGAGGGTGATCTCGCCTTGAGCGGTGAGGGGGCGTGTCGGATCGACCGGGAAGCCATGAAGGAGTAGCCGATCTCCTGCCTCGAGACGGAGGCCGGCTTCCTGCAACCAGATTCCCGGCAGGGCGGCCTCCGTCTGGATGGAGAAAACCTG
>JBBIGZ010000017.1:0-44566 GCA_037447295.1 Chloroflexota bacterium
AGCAAACGAGGGCCTATACACTCGCCTGGATCTGGATCTGAGCGCACTGGACGGGAAAGATGTGAAATTCGTCCTGATGCTACTGGCCAACGGCTCACCGAGTGGGGATCGCGCCATCTGGCTACACCCCCACATCCTGCGCGCCGGAATCCCTACCCCAACGCCGACATTCACCCCCACCCCTACCAGCACGTTTACTCCTACACCCACCCCTGGTCAATCCCCGCCTGGCACCCAACTGCCTACATCAACTCCACCCGTTGCTACTCCTCCTGGTCCCTAAGTACAGCATTTTAGTCAGCAGTTTTATGAGACGACATACTTGACCAGGCTGCAATTCAGTAAAAATTAGTGCAAAACAACAGCGGGACAACTCACTCGGCTGTCCCGCTATTGTTTTGCAAAGGGAGCACTACGAGGTTGCCTGTCCCGTACGGAACCACTCCCGCCATTCGCGCTTTTCCCAAATTACCAGGATCGGCGCAGCGTTGAAGATTGAGGAGTAGGTACCGCTGAAGATACCGATCAGCAAAATGGTCACAAAGTGACGGATGCTTTCACCGCCGAAGAGCACCAGCGCCAGCAAGGTGAACATCACCGTCAGCTGGGTGTTGATCGAGCGATCCAGTGTCTGCAAGATGGAATGATTGACCAGCGTCTCGTAATCCATGCGCCGATAGATACGGGAATTCTCGCGCACGCGATCGAAAACGACGATGCTATCATGCACCGAGAAGCCGATCACGGTCAATGTCGCAGTGAGGAAAAGTGCATCTGCTTGCCAGCCCAGGAAGTAACCAAAGATGGCCTCAACGCCCAGCACCACCAGCACATCGTGGAGCAGGGCCAGAATAGCTGCCGTTCCATAGCGAAAGGCATGTTCCACTTGGCGGAAGGCATACCAGATATAGAGCATGATCGCAAAGGCAGCCATGATCACGGCGATGATCGCCGCACGGGTCACTTCCTGACCGATCGCCGGGCTGACCGAGGTGAAGTTCAGCACTGTCACCTTTGCTCCGCTGCGCGCCTCCAGCTCACTCACAATGCGTGCCTTCGTTTCATCGCTCATCGCCTTGGAACGAATGGCATAAGCATCTTCTCCCAAAGGCTGTACCAGTGGCGAGGCAATCTCTTCCTGCTCCGACGAAAGGGCATTATAGACTTGCTGCACAACCGAGATAGGAGGGCGTGCACCTTCAAAACGGATCTCCAAAAGCGCCCCACCGGTGAAGTCAATGCCCAGCTTCAACGGACCTTCTTGGGGATTCTGCACCCAATGCAGAATGAAAAAGAACAGCCCCGGAAGGATGATCAGCAGTGAAATCAGAAAATACCAGTAGCGATACTTGATCAGATTCATACGCCCTCCTACAAGCCGAACCAGCGAGGATGCTCGGCGAACTTGATATTATCCAGCACCAGGTGCAGGAACGTGCGGGTGACGATAATCGCCGTAAACAGGCTCACCAATACGCCTAGAGCTAGCGTCACCGAAAAGCCTTTGACAATGCTGGCGCCAAAGGTGCTGCCGAAGGTAAAGAGAATGGCACAGGTGATCAGGGTAGAGATGTTCGAGTCCCGGATCGAAGGCCAAGCACGGCTCCACCCCAGATCGATCGCCTGGCGCAGCCCGCGCCCGGCGCGCAGCTCTTCTTTCAGGCGCTCAAAGATCAGCACATTTGCATCCACGGCCATACCAATGCTCAAGATGAAGCCGGCAATGCCCGGTAGCGTTAACACCACAGGGATCAGCTTGAAGAGCATTAGAGAGATGGCTGCATATCCCAACAGAGCCAAATCAGCTAAAATACCCGGCAGGCGATAGTAGAGCGCCATGAATAGAATCACCGTAACAATGCCGATCACCCCGGCCAATACGCTCTTGCGCACCGATTCTTCACCCAGAGTTGGACCGATCGTCTGCGTTTGGACGATCTTAACCGGGATGGGCAAGGCGCCGTAACGCAATTGGATGGCCAGAGCATTGGCACTTTCTTCGGTGAAATTGCCGGTGATCACGCCGGCCCCATCGGTGATCGCCGATTGAATCACCGGCGTTGAGATCACGCGCCCATCCAACACGATCGCCAACACCTGACCGATGTGCGTAGAAGTGTACTCGGCGAATAGATCTTTCGCATCCGGCTTGAGGGCAAACTCGATGACGAACTTCCCCACCTGATCCTGACGCACCAGGATCCGCGAAGGCTCAAGCGCCGCGCCGGTAAGCACTGTATGATAGACCTCCCCCGCCGCGGCCGGCTCGGATGTCGGAGTAGTCTCCACAGAGGCCGAAGGAGGGGTAGCCTCCACAGTTGGCGTCGGCATAGGGGTGCCCTCTCCTGACTGACCCTGTGGAGCCGGCTCCCGACCGTAATCTGTCTGGATCAACGTACCTTCTGGCACAGGCGTCGTGCCCATATCCACAAATTCCAACCGCCCGGTCTGCTGAAGCGCGGCCACGATCTGATCGGGATTATCAACCCCCGGAAATTCGGCCACAATGCGGCAATTGCCTGCAATTTGCATGGTGATCTCGCTCACGCCCAAAGCATTAGCACGCCGCTCCAAGATCTGACGCGTGACCTGCAAATCGGAGGGATTCACCTGGGCACAATCCGCATCTGCTTGCAAGACCGCCTGCAATCCCCCTCGCAGATCCAAGCCCAAATGGATCGGCACCTCACGATAGAGGAGCATCGTTCCGCGCTGGAGAGGGTTAGGGATAGCGATCCTCGTGCTCAGGTCCACATACAGAGAAAATGCGACCAACACGAAGATGATCAAAAGCCAGAGATTCTGACGACGCATGATGTACTCCTTACGAGGATGTCACAAGGCTTTGATTATACCCGAACTCTCCTACCGACCGAGGCAAATCCCCCTCCTAACCGCATAACTTTAATCCTCATCCCCGCGGCACCCAGGCTAACACCGTCGTTCCCTCGCCAGGCGACGAGGTGATTTCCACCTCCCCTCCCACCATCCGGGCGCGCGTTTGCATATTCGCCAGGCCATGGCCGAGCAGCATGCCGGCTCGGTTCGGATCGAAGCCACGGCCGTTATCCTGCACTTCCAACACCACCCGCTCCTCCGTCTGCCAAACGGAAACCGTCACCATCGAAGCGCGCGCATGTTTGGCCGCGTTTGCCAGCGCCTCTTGACAGATGTGAAAGAGTGCCAGGCTCTTTTGCGGCGAAAGGTCAACTTCTGAGGGCCCCTGAAGCGTCGCTTCCGAAAGCGTATTCGTGCGATATTCGTTCACCAGCCGCTGCAGCCCCTGCATCAGTCCTTCCCCAAGCAACTGCCGTGGTCGGAGATCGAGAATGTATGTGCGCAGATCGCGAATCGTTTTGTTCAGATCGCCGATGGCGCGCTGAATGCGCTGACGCGCCTCGGCCGGATCTTCCTCCAGGATTTGGGCAACATGCTCGAGAGAAAGCCCCACCGCGAAGATGGATTGGATCACCCCATCGTGCAAGTCCATACCGATCCGCTGACGCTCTTCTAACACCGCCAAGCGCCGCGCATCCTGATGCAAACGGGCATTTTCAATCGCTAGGCCGGCCCATTGAGCAATCGCCTGAAGCAACGAAAGGCTACGTTCCTCAAAAGGTTCTTTGCGGCGCGTAGCAATGCTCATCACTCCCACGGCCTTATCGCCCTGTCCGAGGGGAAAACAGGCCAGTTGTGAAAATCCGGCCTGCCAAACGGCCTCTCGCAGAAAACGCACATCATGTTGTAAATCGGTGCTGATGATCGGACGGTTTTCGGCCAGCGCTAGCCCGATCAACCCCTCGCCCCGGCGAAAACGGTTCCTTGTCCAAAACGCATCCGCCGCCTCCCCGCGGTGCAATACCAGGCGCAAAGTCTGACCATCATCTTCCAGCAAGAAAATTTCCCCCGCTTCCACGTTCATGTATTCCATCACCACTCCTAGTGTCTTGTTCAAAATCTCATTCAGCTCTAGGGTGGAAGCCAAGATCGGAGCAATGTTATTCAGAAGGCTCAAATCTTCGGTACGACGAGTCAGCTCGGCATCGCGAAGATTCAGGAATTCAATCAGACGAGCATTTTGGATCGCCACCGCCGCATAGGCCGCCAACATCTGTATAATCTGCTCGTCATCCTCGCTGAATTCCGGGGCCGTTTTCTTGTTTGTCAGATAAATCTGCCCCAATAGAACCCCTTGATGACGGATCGGCACTCCCAAAAAGGAGGTCATCTCCGGATGGTGCGTAGGAAAGCCGCTACTGCGCGCATCCCGGCGCACATCTGCCACACGGATCGGGCGCTCACTTTGCATTAAAGCCCCGATCAGCCCCTGCCCTCTCGGCGGTGAACCTACCCGTTGGATCTCCTCCTGGGACATGCCCACAGTAATGAAATAGCGGATTTCGCCCTTCTCGTCGAGCACCGCTAATGCCGCATATTGTGCTTCAGCCAGTTCGCAGGCCGCCCGCACAATCCGCTCCAGCACCGTTTCCAGGGAAGGCTCACTGATCACCTCTAAGCTGGCGCGATAGAGAGCCAAAAGCCGGTCTTGTAGTTGTTCTCGGGTAAGTAGCATCATTTTCGACTATTATATCCAGATTTTGCAATTTGATAGCTTTTGCAAGCCCGGAGAGATATACTCCCCTTTCGAATTCACTTATCAGAAGAGACGAACATGAGCTCACGCATCCCTCGATTCTATGACTTGACCCTGAGCGAACGCCGCCAAAAAGTGGCCGAGGCCACGGCCGCACTCAGCCTGGACGAGGTGCTAGGCGCCTGGTCCCAAGGCGGACTCAGCGCCGAAGCCGCCGATCACATGATCGAGAACGTCATCGGTTTGCATAGCCTGCCGCTGGGCATCGCGCTCAATTTTATCGTTAACGGGCGCGAAGTGCTGATCCCCATGGCAATCGAAGAACCCTCAGTTGTGGCCGGCGCCTCTTTTATGGCCAAACTCGCCCGCGCCGGGGGCGGCTTTTTCGCCACCGCCGATGAGCCACAGATGATCGGCCAGATTCAAATCATCGGCCTAGCCGATCCCGCCACGGCACGCCTGAAGATTTACGAACACAAAGCCGAACTCCTGGCTGCCGCCGATGAAGTGGATCCCATCCTCAAGCGCCTGGGGGGCGGCGCGCGCGATCTGCAAGTGCGCCTGATCGAGGAGTCTCCCATCGGCCCTTTCCTGGTCGTGCACCTGATCTACGATGTGCGCGATGCCATGGGAGCGAACGCCGTCAATACCGCCTGCGAGCGCTTGGCGCCGCGCCTAGAGCAGATCAGCGGCGGAAAAGTGCACCTGCGCATCCTCTCTAACTTGGCCGATCGTCGCCTGGCGCGGGCCCGGGTGAGCATCCCCGCCAAGGCCCTGGCCTTTGAAAACTACAGCGGCGAAGAAGTGCGCGATGGTATCATCGCCGCCTGGGCTTTTGCCGCTGCCGATCCCTATCGCGCTGCCACTCACAACAAAGGCATCATGAACGGAGTAGATGCCGTCGTGATCGCTACCGGCAACGATTGGCGCGCCATCGAAGCTGGCGCCCATGCCTATGCAGCGCGCTCCGGCCGCTATACCAGCCTGAGCACATGGGGCAAAGATGAACAGGGAAACCTGGTCGGCAGCCTGGAAATGCCCATGGCGGTCGGCATTGTCGGCGGTGCGACTCGCGTTCACCCGGCAGCGCGTGCCGCTATCCGCCTGATGGGCGTCCAAACGGCAGCGGAACTGGCCGAGATCATCGTCTCGGTTGGCCTGGCACAGAACCTGGCCGCTTTGCGCGCACTTGCCACGGAAGGCATTCAACGCGGCCACATGTCCCTGCACGCCCGTCAAGTAGCCATTGCGGCCGGTGCCAGCGGTGATCTGATTGAAAAGATCGCCGCCCGCATGGTTGCCGAAAAGACCATCCGCATTGACCGCGCCGAAGAATTGTTGCGCGAATTTACGTCTCAATGATCCCTATTTACGAGGACTGTTCGTATGACCCTACCACAAACTACTTCTTCCCCTCTTCTGAAACCTTCCCGCCCGGTCGGCATCGTCGGCTATGGCGCCTATGTGCCGCGCTACCGCATATCGGCTAAGGAGATCGCCCGTGTCTGGAGCGGCAAGGCGAGCGCGTTGCCGATCAAAGAAAAGGCCGTGCCCGGATTGGATGAGGACGTCGTCACGATGTCGATCGAAGCGGCGCGCAATGCCCTCAAGCGCGCCGGCATTGACCCGGCGGAGCTACGCGCCGTCTGGGTCGGATCGGAATCGCACCCCTATGCCGTCAAGCCCACCTCCACCTTGGTTGCCGAGGCGATCGGCGCCGTGCCGAACACCCAAGCGGCAGATTGGGAATTCGCCTGTAAAGCCGGCACCGAAGCGCTGGTAGCCGCGATGGGCTTGGTCGGTTCCGGCATGGGGCGCTATGCTATGGCCATCGGCATGGATACAGCACAAGGTCGCCCCGGCGATGCCCTGGAATACACGGCCGGGGCCGGCGGTGCAGCCTATATTCTAGGACCTGCCGAGGAATCCTTAGCGATCATCCAGGCCTCCTACTCCTTTGTCACCGATACACCCGACTTCTGGCGCCGCCCGGAGGCTAAATATCCCGAACATGGGATGCGCTTCACCGGGGAGCCGGCCTATTTCAAACACATCACCGAAGCGGCTACCCACTTGATGCAGGCCATGGGCACCACGGCGAAAGATTACCGCTGGGCCGTCTTCCATCAGCCGAACACCAAATTTCCTCAGCGCGTCGCTGCCCAATTGGGTTTTTCGATGGAACAGATCGAGCCCGGATTGCTTGTCCCGGTGATCGGCAACACTTATGCCGGTGCGGCCTTGATCGGTCTCACCGCCGTGCTCGATATTGCCGAACCGGGCGATCGTATCCTGGTGGTCTCCTTCGGGTCCGGGGCCGGCTCGGACGCCTTCGATCTGCTCGTCACTGAGGCTTTGCCAGAACGCCGCGATCGCGCCCCGAAGACGCGCGATTACATTGCCCGTCGTACCGAAATCGATTACGCTACCTACGTCCGCTACCGCGGCAAACTGCAAATGAAATAGGGATACCATGAGTGAAGTCATCATCGTTGGTATAGGACAGACCGAAGTCGGTGAGCACTGGGAGATCGGCCTGCGTGACCTGGCCTTTGCCGCCATCCAGGAAGCGATCCGAGATAGCGGCGGGCTAAGGCCGCAGGCCCTGTTCGTGGGCAATATGCTGGCGCCGAACCTTTCACGTCAGGCCCACTTGGGCGCTTTGATCGCCGATTTTGCCGGCCTGAGCGGCATCGAAGCGGTGAACGTCGAGGCGGCCGGCGCTTCCGGCGGCGCTGCCTTGCGCGCCGCTTTTCTGGCGGTCAAAAGTGGGCTGGTGGATATTGCCCTGGTGGTCGGCGTGGAAAAAATGACCGATCGCATCGGCCCGGCGGCGGAAGAGGCCCTCACATCCACCACCGATGCCGATTTTGAATCTCCCCAGGGTCTAACACCTGCTGCGCAGGCCGCTTTGCTGATGAAGCGCTATATGCACGAGCATAACATCCCCGCGGATGGCTTCGCCGGGTTCGCGCTCACCGCCCATGCCCACGCAGCGACCAACCCCTACGCCATGTTCCGCAAGGCGATCAACCTGGAGACCTATCGCAAAGCGGAAATCGTTAGCGAACCGCTCAACCTATTCGACGTTGCTCCGCAGGCCGATGGCGCGGCGGCGGTGGTGCTCACTCGACGGGAAGTGCTTCCCCCTGGTTGGGATCGGCCCTGGGTACGCGTGATCGGTTCCGCCGTAGCCTCCGATACCCTGGCGCTCCACGATCGAAAAGACATGCTCTTCTTCGAGGCCGCCCACCTTTCCGCCGGCTATGCCATCAAGCAGGCAGGGATCACGCTGGATCAGATTGATTTCTTCGAATATCACGATGCCTTCAGCATCTACGCCGCCCTACAGCTGGAATCAATCGGTTTTGCCATCCGTGGGCAGGGCTGGAAGTTGGCCGCAGAGGGCGCCATCGGATTGCAGGGGCGTATTCCTTGCGCTACCTTCGGCGGGATGAAGGCACGCGGCTTCCCCGGCGGGGCCGGCGGTGTTTACCAGGCGGTAGAAGCCGTGTTACAGCTGCGTGGCGAAGCAGGCGCTAACCAAGTGCCCGGCGCTCGAATCGGTTTGATCCAATCTTTGGGAGGACCGGCATCCACAGCGGTGACCCATCTTCTACAGGCAGCGCAAGCGTGAATAGACGGTGGACAGTAGGAGGGACCGTGGACCGTAGACGGTAGACCGTAGGAGAGAAGATGCGCCGTTTCCGGCGAGTGGCGGCCGGAGCGGCCATCTTCACTTGAAAAGCTCATCAATAACTTGGTGAATACGATAAGAAGGGCTACAAATCGCTTTCACGATGATCCGGAAAGAAAAGTAGATCATCGCTGCCGCCAATAGGATGCCCATGAAGTTATACAGATAAAAAATATACCGGTTGACAGCACCTTCTTTGAAGTATTGCCACCAATCCTGTAAGAAGGATGGTAATACCAGCCATACCAAGGCCAGTGAGGCTGCCGCCAAGAGCACGGAGAGGAAAGTGGCGCGTTTGTTGCTCTTCTCCGCTAAGTCGGCAATGTAGATCTCGTCAATGTGCGAAGCCAGGTTGGTGATCCCCTCGATGTTGCGCTGGATGTGCTCGAAAATATGCGGCATATCCAACGCCTCTAGCAGGAATTCGGCTTTACGGGCAGCATATTCGGCACGACTCCAGAAAAACGGATGGGTAAGGCTTTGTACCAACGCCGCCAGACGCATCAGGTGCGCAGCGCGAATGGAGTGATCCTTGAGCTCCGCATCCACGCTCACATTGCCGCGATACATATCCTCGCGCACCTTCTCGATCTTATTGGCCATTTCCTGCAGCAAGCGATAGCTATCGCTCTCGATCAATTGAGCCAACACGCGCGCCTCGAAGACGAATTCCACCATCCGCTCAATCGCCTCCCAGTAGCGCCGATAGTACACCTTGAGCGTCGGTCGGGGCAAGGTGGAAACCCCCATCTCAAACTCTCTATACTTAGAAGATGGAATAATGATCCCAGCGCGCGGTGCCAGAACGCAGAATTCATCGCTCCAGGAAGCCAAATTGTGTTTCGGGAGACCATCGGCCAGGCTCCAGCGCGGTGAAGGGAATTCGTACGGCATATCCTCCCTACCCTGTTCGCTTGCTTCTTTGATGGGCCGAAGCAAACTCCCCTCCAGCAAGCTGGTCAACCCGTTCCGCACGATTTTGGAATCACGGATCACCTGCACAGGGACTTCAATCTTTGATCCCCGCATGCCATTTCTACCGAGCACCGTGGGATCGACGTATAAATGCTCCAGGTAGTGCAACACATACAGATCGTGAAGTGGGATCGAGGGGGTAATCGGAGAAGGTCGGAGACAAATTTCCCCCTGAGATGCCGGAATCCTCAGGGGGAAACTTTCGACAAAACGCTGGATGACTTCCATTGCCAGCCGCCATTGAACCGGGTAGTAGATCGGCTTCTCGAGGGTTGCCCGATGGTCACCCACCCCCAACCACTCCAACAACTTCCCAATCGAACGCTCCGTTCGTTGCAATCGTTGAGGGTCATTGGAATACTCACGGCGCGCTCTCTCTAACCATTCCAATGCACTAGGGACATCAAAAGGCGCCTGCAGACGATGGGTCTCACGGGCAATTTCCAACAAAGAACGCGGCTGTAGATAGTGCCAGGTAAGACGAACAAGGAAAAATCCGCTCATCCCCGGCCGAATGTAGATCTCCCAGCGCTTCCAAACATGGAGGAAAAGTCTTTTGAACTGAAGATTATCCAACAGCTCTGGGGGAAAGGAAAAAGCCTCTTTGTTGACCCGATAGGTGGGGCTGAAAAAACGCTCTCGCGCAATGGAACGAAAAACACCAGTGGCAAAGCCGATCTCTTCGGCGGTCATTGTATCTGCATCGATTGTTTCGCCACCCGTCTCCAATTGAGGCAACGGAATAAAGACATCCTGTTTATATGCCTCTTGTGCCCAGTTTTGAATTGCCTGATGGAGCGTTTCAGTGCCGCGTAGGCTTTCAAAAAATCCTCGGGCCTCTTCAGGAACGAAGCGCCGCATGTTCAGGAGCAAAATGACGCTGGTATGGCCGCTGGCTTCAACCGGGTAAGGTGGCATATTCCCTCCTGGAGATGGGCCCAGCAGGATTCGAACCTGCGACCAAGCGATTATGAGTCGCCTGCTCTCACCGCTGAGCTATGGGCCCTTGGAATGTGTTCTCCCCCAAACGTGAGCGGGCGACGGGATTCGAACCCGCGAATGTCAGCTTGGAAGGCTGATGCCTTTCCACTTGGCGACGCCCGCATGTTCTCGTGACTGGTCATGCGGTCTAAGGTTTCATGAGTTACAAACTGCCCCATGGTGGGGCAGTCAAGTGGGCGGAATAGGACTCGAACCTACGACCTCTGCTATGTCAAAGCAGTGCTCTAACCAACTGAGCTATCCGCCCGAAAGCCTCTATATTATAGCAGGGAGGAGAGAAAAATGCAATATTCCAGCTCACTCGACGTAAAATGTCACCGCCGGCGTTCCAACGCCAAATGATAAGGTTACCGGGATGCTTATGTTTTTCGGAGGAACGCATACATTTCGCGAGCGCCGAAAATACTGGAGCATCATGTCCCTCCATTACCAAAAGGCCGGCCTAAAAGGGCGCTTGGCATGCCCACCGGAAGGCAAACCGTCACCGGGCTGCATTGTAAGCCGCTCAGCCGTCTGATGAACTGCACTTTTCCATCGGCTCTACAAAGCTCGGTCTTACTACTTTCCTCTCGCCAGCATACCCGCCGCACCATCCTAGGCCTTAAAAAGTGCTTCCGCCGGAGGAGGGCCGGCGGAAGCATTCGCCAAAGGAGGAGACAGTGAGGAGCATCCTGGAGGTGTCTTGTCCCGTCTCGCTGCTTAGTTTACCATGGAACTTCTTTTGAAACAACGCCAAATGTCATCAAATGTTCGTGACTTTTTTCACTAAAACAGGCGCACAAGACGGGCTATTCGACCACGCGTGCCAGAATATCATTCGCATCCATTAGCAGGTACTCTTGACCATCCAGCTTGAACTCGGTGCCGCTATATTTGGCAAAGAGCACCTTATCATTCACCTTGACCTTGATCTCTTCATCATCGCCTACGGCAATCACCAACCCCATCTGGGGCTTCTCTTTGGCTGTTTCCGGCAAAAGCAACCCGGAAGCAGTGCGCGCCTCCTGTTCCAGAGGCTGAATCAGAACACGAGCACCCAAAGGTTGAATTTTGACTTCGCTCATAGTACACACTCCTTTTGTTTAGGATTTGGAATGATAGAATTATTTCAGGCCGAGATATTTATCGATCTTTGGACGATCAAAACCGACAACTATTTTGCCACCAATATCCAGGACAGGGACCCCTTGCTGACCCGATCGGCGCACCATATCGCGCGCTGCAGCCGGATCACGGCTCACATCCACCTCTTTGAACTTAATGCCGCGTTCCCGCAAGTATTTTTTAGCGGCATTGCAAAAAGTACAAGTGGGCGTCGTAAAGATGATCACGCGGGGTTGTACTTTCTCTGGCACAGACATGCGAACCTCCACTCAGTATTGAATTCCGTGTTTTAGATGAGCACAGGGCCAAAAGGTTGCAGCCTACATCATCTTTACGACAATATCGCCGATCACATTCGCGGCTTGATCGCCTCGATCGGCCGCATTTGAAAGATGGCGATAAATCTCACGCAGCTTTAACATTTCGACAACTTCATCCAAACTTTGCGGCTGTTGAAAAAGGTGAGCCAACGCCTCGCGATAAACCGTCTCGGTACGATTCTCCAACGCTTTGGCGCGTACGGCATGATCGTTGGCTACATTGGGGTGATCCTGTAGCCGCTGAATGCCACGATGGATCTCCACAGCAGCATCATAGAGCAGCGAAACCATACGTTCCAAGAAAGGGTTAGGCCTGACGCCGAGAATAGCCATTTCCTCTAATGTGGTTGCTGCATAGTCCAGCACATCATCCACGGTGAGCGAAAGGGCAAAAATATCCTCGCGATCGAAAGGAGTGACGAAGGTGCGGTTAAGCTCATCAATCAGAATACGTCGCACTTCATCGGCCTCCTTTTCGAGCCTGGAGACCTGTTCGGCAATTTCCGGATCAGGGTTGCGCATGTACTTCCGCAACATTTCCATTCCCTGAACGGCAAATTCCGCTTGCTGAATAAGCAATTCAAGAAACCGATTCGTCTTTTTCTGACGTTTGAAGAACTTCATTCGCTAATCTCCTTTTCCAGCGATCTGCTTGGATTCTCAACCCGATACAGAGAAATGTAAAGAATTTCGCGGCTCTGCGGGTGCAGACGGATCCGCTCAGCCAGACGCAATCCGACCACCCAGAGGATCTCCTCGCCCGCACTCAAGATCGGCCAGCGCGCTCGCACCACGGCAGGAATTTTACGATTAACGAACAGATCCGAAAGTTTGACCCGATGCCCGTGCATGCCTAACGGGGCAAAACGTTCTCCCTTGCGCGGAGGGCGCAGGATCAACGGCCCTGGGATACCGGAAATATCCATCCAGGCCTGGTAAGGATTGGTATTCTGCTGCGCATTTTTCCAGGCGAGCTCAAATGAGCTGAGCATTTGGGTGCTCAATTCCCAGCCGCTCCCCAAGCGTATCGTTCCGTTCAAAGGCACCGGGAAAAATTCCCGATCTACCGGAATTTGTGGCCAAGCAGAGAGCAAAGAAGCCTCGGGGAAAAGGAGATAAATCTGCCCTGCTTGGCGCCTTAGCACCAGATCGCGGCTCAGGGATAAATAAGAGGAGGCCGCATCCACCCACAACGCCGCTCTTTGTAGGGTACGAAAAGGAAGATCGCGCGGTCGGCCGAACAGCTCTTCAACCCCGCGCCGCAGCAAATGTCGGCGCATCGGGATGGAATAAGCGCGCAACACCTGTTCATCTAAAGCGATAAAACTGCTATTCCGCTCCACAAGGATTTGCTCCCAAGCCTTCTCCACATTTTCGGTGATCAGGTTCCATTCCTCTCGCAAGAGACCGCTCATCTCCAGCAGGCGCCGCCGTAAGCGCGGATTATACGTCTCCAGTAACGGCAACAGTTCCAGTCGGATGCGATTGCGCAAAAAGCGGGTGGAACGATTTGTGCTATCTCGGCGCGGCGACAGGCCGTGTTGCGCACAATAGGCTTCGATCTCTTCACGCCAAGTGTTGAGAAGCGGCCGGATAAGAGGAATTTGGCGGGAAAACGCGTGTAAATAGCTGACGTATTCCATCCCGCCAAGACCTTTCAGACCGCTGCCACGGAGAAAGTGCAGAAGTACCGTTTCTACTTGATCGTCGGCTGTGTGCCCAACAGCAACCGCCTGAGCGGCAAATCGTTCGGCCGAAGCGAACAGGAAGCGATAGCGCAATTGACGGGCGGCATCCTCCAAAGAAAGCCGCTGGGTGCGGGCAAAGGAGCGCACATCGGCTTCATCCTGAACATATGGCACTCCCCATTCCTGCGCTAATTCAGCCACAAAACGCGCATCCTCCCCAGATTCAGGCCGCAAACGATGATCGAAATGAGCCACAATCACGCGATAGCCTTGTGTGATCAGCAAATGGGATAGGCAAAGGCTATCCGGCCCCCCCGAAACGCCGACCAAAACAGGCCGCTCGGGATCGAGATGACACGTTTCGCTCAAAAGTTGAGGCACTTCGGAAAGCATAGCCGAAAAGATCATAACATGAGTCCGTTGTAAAAGCCATGTTGCTCCACTACAAAAACCATGTCTGCCACACAGACTCAATTCGATGGGACACGGACAAACACGGGTGACATGGAAAAAATGAACGGGTCTACGGCCAGGATTGTTTTTGACCACCAAGTTCACAAAGATCACTAAGCATTTTACTTTAAAATTGAGCGATTTTCTTGGAGATGTTTAGATCTCAACACTTGAAATACTTTGACAGCATGTCCTTTCCTGGTGAAAGGACTTTTTGAGCGAACTCCTGTTCTGCCACACATTCAAGCCTGAAAAACCTTAAAACGCCGCAACCTTGACGAATTCCCTTTTCTCGACTATGATAATCAAAAAAGGGGGATGAAGTGGAGTTGCTATCTTTTTGGAGAGGAGGTGATGTCCAACATGGATAGTAAGTATTTTGAACGAAGCGCTGTGGCATCCCTCCTCGTTCAGCGATAGTGGAAGCCACAGCGCGCCAACGGACTGCCACCTTTTGGGGTGGCAGTCGGCGTTAATCGCCTAGGCAGATGCCCAGATCGCGCGCTGTGCGCACTCCTTCGCCGTGAATATCCACGCGTCGGGGAACGGCCAGCGCTTCTTGCAACGGCACATCTGTGACTTGGCCGCCTTTCAGCGCCACCATGTGACCAAAACGCTCTGCAGCGATCAAGCGCACAGCCGCGGCCCCAAAGCGCGAAGCCAACCAGCGGTCAAAAGCCGTCGGAGAACCGCCGCGCTGAAGATGCCCCAGCACTGTGACGCGCGTTTCCAGCCCTTGAGCGCTCAGGAATTCGCCCACTTTGTAACCTACGCCACCCAGCCGCGGCGCGTAGATCGAATCACCGGCCTGTCGATAGGATTTTTCGCCACCCACAGGATAGGCTCCCTCGGAAACGACAACTATACTGAAAAGACGACCAGCCGCCATACGCTGTTCGATCTTTTCGAGGATGCGCTCATAGCGGAAAGGAATTTCCGGGATCAGGATCACATCCGCACCACCAGCGACTCCGGCCTGCAAGGCAATAAAACCGGCATCTCGCCCCATCAGTTCCAGCACCATGACGCGATGATGGGCTTCCGCAGTGGTATGCAGGCGATCGATCGCCTCCATAGCAATGTTGACGGCCGTATCGAAGCCAAAGGTAACCTCCGTCCCGCCGACATCGTTATCGATCGTCTTAGGCACACCGACTACCGGCACCCCCAATCGAGAAAGTTCCAAGGCAATGTGCAACGTGCCATCTCCGCCGATCACCACCAAGCCATTTAGATTCAGCTCTCGGATGCGCCGAATGACTTGCTCGGAGACATCTTCGATCACTTCCTTCCCATCGCGAATCACTTTACGGGCAAACGGATTGCCACGGTTGGCCGCGCCCAGGATTGTGCCACCCCGCGGCAGAATGCCGCGCACGGCCTCTATCTGCAACGGAAAAACACCATCCGCCGCCAGGAAGCCATCGAATCCATCGCGGACCCCAAGCACCTCCCAGTCATAGACTTGGATGGCACTTTTGGTAACGGCGCGGATCACGGCATTCAGGCCGGGTGCATCTCCGCCGCCGGTGAGCATGGCAATTCGCTTCATGTTTCCCTCCCGCCAAAGATTTTGTGCCTCGAAAACTGCTCGCAGACCTTAGGCTATGGAACCGGGCCTTGAGCAAATGCGAATTCCTCGGCTTATGCAAGCACGGCGCAGGCCGCTCAATAACCCCAAGAGGGGTAAAGGGCGGGGTCTGTCGGGGTTTTGCCGGAAGGATCGTAGACATAGACCCAATCTCCCTCTTTGGCCCAGTTGAAGAGCCAGTGCGCATCGCCTACCGAAAGATTGACGCAGCCGTGGGATTGAGGATAGCCAAAGCGCGTGCGCCAATAAGCCCCGTGCAGGGCACGTGCACCGTCGTAGTACATCGTCCAAGGAACGTTCTCAAGATAGTAAAAATCCGAGGGATCGGAACCGCGCATATTTTCGCTCTCTTTTTTCTGGTAAATCTGGAAGAGACCGGGGCGCGTCCAGAAGGGTTCCAGCCCGCTGGCGATGACGGTAGCAAAGATCAGGCGGTTGTTCTCATAGACTGCCAGCGTTTGCTCCTCCAAGTTGACATCGATCCAACGTCCGTTTGTGACCCCTTCCGGCGGAGTTGTTGCCGGGATCACTTGAGCGACTTTGCGCGCCTCTACCCATTCGTCAATGCCAATGCGATTCCAGGCATAGCCGTTGACGATCTGGGTATCGTAAATCTGTACGACTGTGTAAGTGGGAGCCATGCGCACCACCGGCGCCTTGAAATCCGGAGCCGCGCGAACGGGCACGGTCTCAAAAGTCCAGCCGAAAGAAGTTTCCGGCGGGCGGCTAAACTCCAGCCCCTGGAAGCGCGAGTATTCGGAAATGCGTGAGCCACGTCCCGGCACCCACCAACCGCTTGGCGTGAGATAATAGATGCCTTTGCCGGTATCCACGCGCTGAACGTAGGTGACGTAGACGAAGCCGGCAGGCATGGTCTGCTGACCGGGATCGTTAGGGTTGGCAGGGATAGATGAGAAAAGGGGCACCGGCTCCGGGTTTAGGCGGAAGTAGCGGTAGGGCAGATCGCTCAGGGATGGATCGGGAGAAAAAACGCCAAAGGGCCGCGGCGGCATCGGAATGCCCTCTGCAGCCCAACGGTCCAGCTGCGCGGCGGGACCCGCAGGCAGGCACTCCGCCACGTAACGGGGATATGAGCTCGGGTCACAGACTACGGCTCCGCCGGGCGCTTCTTCTTCCCCTTGTGCCTGAACCGGTCGGATCAAAAGCAAAGAAAGCAAAGCAAGGATCGATAAACGGTACATAGCCATGATTATAAGCGAGGTTCGCTACACTAAAAATCTCACCCCACCCAGCCCCAAATGGCGAATTGAGCGGAGAAGAAGAGTAAGCCGGGCCAGGAAAGGTAGAGGATCAGGCGCCGAATCCAAGGCCGACGCGCCTGGGCGCCGAGATACAGGAAGATCGGGAAGATCTCCAGGCCATAACGTGCCATGCCGACCAGCGGTTGGGGAGAACCGAAACGTGCCAGGAAGAAGAGCAGCAGCGTGACGCTATAGAGGCCATACAGGCGGGGCAAATGCTTCCAAACCTGAACGGTCAGCGCCAGGAATAGCAAGGCGAAGAAAAGTTCGATCAGGTTCTCCTCCACCAGCACTCCCTGCCAGGCTCGCAGCGCCGCGTGTAGGAGGTTCAGCCCCGGTAGGGTCAGGTAACCGCCGCGTGCATAATTGGCCTGTAGAATCGCCAGGGGGGATTCTCCCCAAAAAAGCCGGACACAGAGCGGAAAGAGGAGCGATCCGACCGCGGTCAGCGCCGGGGCCCACCAGCCATCCCTTCGCTCGGAGCGCTGGGCTTGCCAGGCGGCATAGAATAGAGGGACGAGGAGCAAGGTGCCGGAGATGCGCGTCAGCGCGGCCAGCGCTCCCCACAATCCGGCGATCCACCAACGCTCCCGGCGGGCATAGTAGATTGCCAGGATAGCCCCCAGCAGGAAGAGGGATTCACTATACGGTGCGAAGAGAAAAAAAGCCGTGGGGAAAGAAAGCAGGAAGAGCACGCTCTGAAAGGCTATTTTTTCTTCGCCGAATTCAAAAAGCGCTGTCCGATAGAGCGCAATCAGGCATCCTAGAGAGGCGAGGGCGGCGATGAAGAGGCCGGCAGCCAGGGTGTTCTTGAAAAGCGGCGCCGTCAGGTGCATCAGGAATGGAAAGAGCGGCGGCGTGAAAAGCGCCGTTGAAAAGGCGCGGTAGCCGCGTTCGGCGATCGCCTGATAGTGGAGCGCATCCCAGCGCTGCCAGACCTCTAACCAGGGGTTGCTCTCCTGCGGAATGCCCATATACATTTCCGGCACCACGTTGGGAGGGTTCTTGGGAAAAATTCGCCGCGTTTCTCGCATCCACCCCCATAGCGCGGCGTATAGGCACAGGAAAAGGAGCAAAATGCGCCAATACGGTCTGATGCCTTTAAGCAACGTCAATGATCCCTTCCTGCAGGGCAAATTTCACCAGCGCGGCGCGTGTGCGCAAACCGAGTTTTTCCATGCCGCGGGCGCGGTAGGTTTCCACGGTTTTTGGGCTGAGATTGAGCTGTTCGGCGATCTCAGCGCTGGTATAGCCGAGCGCTACCCGTTTCAGCACTTCCCGCTCCCGTTCGCTCAGGCTTGCCCAAATATTCTGGCCCTCGCCCATTTGCGCTTTCGGGAGCATTTCCTCGAGCAGGGCACGTGTCATCGAAGAGTGAACGTACATCTCTCCTCGTAATACGGCACGAATGGCCGAAAACAGATCGGAATCGGCGGCTTTCTTCAGGATGTATCCGTTTGCACCTTGTTTGAGCGCTTGGCGCAAATACTGCGGATCGTCGTGCATGGTCAGGATAAGAATGCGGCTATTCGGAGCAATTCTGCGCAAGGTGGGGAGCGCCTCCAGCCCGCCGAGCGCCGGCATGCTCAGATCGAGCAGGATCAGGTCTGGTTGAAGTTGCTCGGCAAGGGTTAGGGTCTCTAAACCGCTGGAGGCTTCGCCGACTACTTCAAACTCACCGCTGCTACCGAGTAAAAGGCGCAAACCGGAACGCAAAACCGCATGGTCATCGGCTATCAGAATGCGATAGGTCATACGTTCTGCTCCTCCTTTTCCACCTTTTCATCGGATGAAAACGGGCCGAGCGGAATTTCGATAAAAATGCTAGTTCCTTGGCCCGGCGCGGATTCGATCACAAGCTTCCCTCCTAGGAGTTCGGCACGTTCACGCATACCCATTAGCCCTAGGTGACGTTCGCCGAATTTGGCATTCGGATTGAAACCAACCCCATCATCTTCCACAATGGCTCGTATGCAATCCCCTCTGCGCTCCATGAGAATTCCTACCGAACTCGCTTGGGCATGGCGGGCAACGTTGGTCAGAGCTTCTTGCACAATGCGGTATAAGGCGGTTTCCACTTCACCGGGCAACCGTTCGCCCAGGTGAACAGCGACATCCACGGGAATTCGGTAGTGTTTTTCCCATTCCGAAGCCAGGCGTTCGATGGCCGCTGCCAGGCCAAGATCATCTAGAATGCGCGGCCGCAAGCGGAGCGAGAGATCGTGAACCTCTTCGAGGGTGCGCGAGGCGATGGCGCGCAGATCGGAGGCACGCGTCTGGGCAGGGCATTCTCGACAGGTTGTCTCCATCATCCGCAAACCGACGATGAGCGAGGTAAGGTTCTGAGAGGTGGAATCGTGTAGTTCACGAGCAATGCGGCGGCGTTCTTCCTCTTGCAAGGTGATCACTTTTTCTAGCAATTGGCGGCGCAATGCTTCCCGCTCGCGGCGCAGTTCTTCCATGTGTGCCAGTTCGCCGGCCATAGCGTTGAAGGCATCGGCCAGATCGCCAAGCTCATCATCCGCCCAGCGCGCCACACGCACCGAGAAATTGCCTTTTGCCACCTCGCGCGTTGCCGCTACTAAATCCAGGATGGGGCGGCTCAGAACCCAGGTGAGAAAGATCGCCACCAGGATCCCAATGCCGGAAACCAGCAAAATGGTGAGGAAAATCTGGGCGGTCAAGGTAGCCTGGGCAACGCGCATCGAAGCGTCTGAAAGCCCCACGCGTGCCGTACCGATCGTCCCATTAAGGATGGGAACTGCAGTATCCCAGACAAATCCTTCATCGGTGTGGATCAAAACCGTGTGATGATGTTCATCGGGACGGACGGAGTTCAACGTCAGAAGGGGCAAGGGGAAGCCACCCTGGAAGGTATGGACGAGGACTTGCCCCTGGGGGGTGACAACGAACGCATAGCGAACGTTGGGATTGTTGCTCAGGGTTTCGTTGAGCAGATCGTGCAATCCGAGCAGATCGTTGAGCAAGATCGGATCGGCGGCACGGGCGGCCAGATCGCGGGCAATGGAAACGCTTTGCTCTTCGAGCCGAAGAGACAAGGTGCTGCCAAGGGCATAGCGCGCTTGTAAAGTCACGGCACTGCCGAGCAGGAAAATAGTGCCCAGCACAATGCCCAAAATTTTGGTGCGAACACTGACGGCACCGGCTATTGCCCAAAAGCGTCGGAGAACATTTCGACTCATGGCTCACCGTTAAGAGAGATGCTTTTCATTAGCTGGCGCGCGCTCTCATACAATTCATCACTGACGGGCACAAAACGATCCACACCGATAGATGCAAGTGCCTGTTGTGCGGCTGGATCATCGACCATCGAAAGCAAAAGTGATTGTAGCTCCATCTTAACCTGCGGACGGATCAGCGGACTGACGACCACCGGCGGAACGCCAAAGGCGGGTGATTTATGGATAACACGCAGCTTTTCTTTTAGCGATGGATCGCGTCGCACGGCAAATTCGTAGACCAACGAATCTACAGCCGCACCATCTGCCAGGCCATTGACCACAGCACGGATGGCCTCATCGTGGCTATAGGTATAAAAAGTGCGGGCGAAGAAGGTTTCCGGCGTCGCTCCTAACTGATGGACGAGAAAGGTGGGGTAAACGCGCCCGCTCAGGGAGATCGGATCGGTGAAAGCGAAGACCTTGCCGCGCAGATCGACCATGCTTTGTGCCGTGCTATTGACTGGGACGATGAGAAGAGAGTGATAGATAGTCTCCCCGTTTACTCGAGGTGCCACCAACAGCTCCATGCCAAAAGTATCACGGCCTTGAACATAAGCACTGGTACAGACGAAGGCCAGGTCAACCTCCCCGTGCTCGATCAGGCTATTGATCTCCAGGTACGTTCGGCGCTGAATAAGATCTACGGGACGGTTCAACTTCGTTTCAAGATATTTTAGAAAAGGAGAATAGGATTCGATCGTTCCTTTTGGTGAGATAACTGCAGCGATTGCTACACGCAATGGGACTGTGCCATTCTGTTCAGAGGTCGGAAGGGGGGAAAGCGCATTCAAGTCCACATAGCCAACGGCCTCTTTTTCCGATAAGGGAGAGCAGGCTGCTCCAAGGAAAACACCTAGCAGCAAGGCCAAACACCATCGGCGAATCAAGGTAACCTCCATCGTAGAATCTTGCTTTTTTTGTAATGTGCCAAATCGGGGAAAGACGTCCAGTGCAAAAGATCATACAAATGAGACTACTGCAACGGTAAAAGGTCTTTCATTCACGAAAATGGAATGATTTCACTGCTTTTTTGTGACATCCGTGTTTGTCAATGTCCTATCGAATCAAGCGGTTGCGGACATAGTTTGTGTAGTGGAATCACGAATCCAAAGGCTGTTTTCTATCCCATATTCTGCTGTACTCGGCACACAAATTTCAATGGCTTATAGAAAGAACTTCCACCAAAAGTTCAATCCGGCAAATCCCATCACTGCACCGAGGATTCGGCGCAAAACAATCCCTTGAAAGCGCGTTGCCCCCCAGTAGCTCCCGCTCAAAGCGCCGAGAAAGGCCAATGGAATCAGAGAAAGGCCAAGTGACGTCAATCCGAACGTTCCACCAATAATACGCCCGATGAGACCACTGAGGGAATTCAGCATGATGAAGGCGGCAGAGACCGCAGAAGCCTGGCGCGCATTTCCCCAACGCGCAAAAATGATGATCGGTGAAAGTACAATGCCGCCACCAATGCCCACCATGCCGGAAATTAAACCGATCCCCCCTCCAATCACAAGCGCAAGGTAGGGCGAGAGCGGACGCAATGGCCGGTCGCCATCGCTTTTACGGGTAAAAAACAGCAAGCGGATGGCGACCAGCGTTAAAACGGCATAGAGCAAAGCAAAATACAGGCGATCGGTGATCTTCCAGTATCCACCCCAAAAAGCCGCTGGGATCGAAGAGATCAGAAATGGAACCAGTAGGTTCCATCGCAAATGCCCATTTAGGCGAAAGGTGACAAACGATACGCTGGAGACCAACACGTTCAAGAGAAGAGCAGTGCTTGCCATTACCTGGGTTGAGATGCCAAATAGAGACATCACTGCCAGGTAACCAGTTGCGCCTCCGAAGCCAACACTAGCGTATAGAAAAGCAATCAAGGGAACGGAAAGATAGAGAAAAAACATGCACACACCTTTTTATGGGGCTGAGAAATTTTGCTGTGAGAAAGAGGGCCTTTTAGGGGGCAAGCATTCTAGGTCGCTTCTGTTTCCAGCCAATTATACATCCAAACGGGACGTGACGTAATGGAATAATAACCACCATACGCACAAGAGCGACAAAGGATCAACCCATCTCGTCGCACTTCACGCTCATTGATGATCTCCTCACCGCAGGAATCACAATTCACGCGCACGCCGGGACGCGAAAGGATGGCGGCAAGAGGAGTAGCCAGAGCGACTTCGGTAATGGTAAACATTTCCTCATCAGGCATGATCTGATAGGCGCGTAGTTGGGCGAAATAATGTCGCGGCTCATCGGGAGCATAGGCATATGCTTTTTGGCGGATATCCGGCGTCGGAGCGATTCGAACAGCCCGTTCCTCCTGTACATCCACGAACGTTGCCGCGACTTTGCCGTAATCCTCTACCCGCAAGGTGCGATGTCCCACCGTGCAGCCGGTCGCAGCGATGATCCCATCCACAAAACACCCGTCCGTTTCGACGATCACAAGCAAGCGCTTTTTGGCCGGTGGCGCTTCAAACCCCAGCGCTTTCATCCCTAGCAAGCCCATGCGTACGCCGAGCACCTGTCGCGGACAGAGATGACTATGCTCACGAGAAGAGCGTTCCAGTAACCCCTGAAGATCCATGCCATCCTCCTTGAATCTTGAATTGAATAGATGATTGTTCATATTTCCGTCTCATCCGCATTTGTCCATGTCCTATTGAATCGAGCTCGTGTGGCAGACGTAGTTTTTGTAGTGGAGTCATAGATCGAAAATCGCGCTGCCTCCGGAAAAGAGACAGCGCGAGCAGATCAACCTGCGGTCTCCTTTCCGAATCTCATCCACTTTGCGGTGGATGAGGGCGGGAGATGAAAGCGTTTCCGCTTTCACCCGGTAAGGCGTTTCCGCCTTACTGTCCTGTCACCGTGATGCCTAAAGCACGGTAGGTGATCAGGCTTCGGAGCTACTTTGAATATAGCAAGGCTTACCGTTGAAACAAATGGTCAAATGTCACTTTGTTTGTCACATATGTTGTCAGGATTTCTCTGATAACCACGCTTTTGTGTCGGAAACCTCAGCAGGTTATGCCCGATCCTGCTGTTCGCTCTCTTGCTCTCCGTTCAGCCCTTCGCGAAAGGCGCGGATGCCGGCGCCCAGCTCGGCAGCGATCTTGCTGATGCGCCCAACGCCAAAAAGCAAGAGGACGATGAAAAGGATGAGCAAAAGCTCAGTAGGACCCAATCGAAACATAGGAGTTTCTCCTTTTAGAGGGATTCCGTATTGCGCGCCGCGAATCGCTCGCCGAACACGCAATACGGAATCCGGGAATTCGGATAGCGTTACACCTTCTCTACCCGCACCTTACTATCGTAGAAGACCGCCGAACCGCCAACAATGTCGGTAAGCGGAGAGTTGCCCAGTACGGGATCGAGCTGCATGGCACCGTTGGCCATGAGCGGCACGGCACGACGCGGATCCCCTTTGACGATCTTGCCATCGATCTCCACATCGGCGGCACCGCTTGCCCAGTGACCAAAGCCCAACGGGAAGGCTACTACGCCAGGGCGAATGCCCTCGATCACTTTCACGCGGCCAACGATGGGATGTTTCTTACCATTCTGCAGGTCATAGACTCCTTCCGGATTGCTGGCGGAGACAATGCGCACTAGATCTCCATCTCGCAGCCCCAGGCGTTGGGCATCACGGCTGTTCATGTAGAGATAGCCTTCCGGCAAAACCGCCAGAGTCCAGTAGTTGCTGATGCCGCGCGCTTTAGCCATGGTGATGGTCTTATAGGTGAGCAGGTGCAGATCGTAGCCATCGCTCTGGATTTCTTCCCCGGTGGAGGAGAGAGCAGGCGAGATGTACTTGAGGTAGCCCACAAACGGCTTGCCCGTCATGGTGTTGATCAAAGTGGCGGTCTTTTCCTGATACAAGTTGACGAGCCGCCCATAGGGATGTGCTACCTTATCACCCTTGTATCCTTTTTCAAAGGCTTCGTAGCGCCCGCCGCGGTTGAGCACATAAACCACGCGGCGCCACAGGCTTTCATCACCAACCGTCGCTTTCCAGACCTCTTCATCGAAAAAGCTCTTCGGTAAGTGACGGCGCGCGGCGCGGAAGAACTCCAACTCTTCATCATCCGCTTCCGGTACGGCATCTGAACCATCTTCTTTTTCGCCGAAGGCAATATTGGCCACCTGTTTCAGGTAGAAATGCTCCGGACGAGTGAGTGGTTTCCCTTCGCCGAATCCGTTTGGACCAAAGCCGGGCAATTCCAACTGCTCGGCGATCGCTAGCAAGAGCGCCTCGTAGCTCATGGGGATCTCTTCCCCGAACACCTTGACCGTCGGCCAACCAGGGATCGAAATCACCGGTTGACGCACATTCTCCACCTTCCACGGAACAGAGGGATGCGAACCGTGGAATTCCCAGCGTTCGAGGTAGGAGAGATCCGGGAAGATATAGTCGGCATACATGCTGGTCTCGCCGATCATGATGTCGCAGGCAATGTGCAGCGGCACTTTCTTTGTATCGGCTAGGATCTCGATGATCTTCTGCCCACCCGGCACGCTGTACGGCAGGGCGGACATATAGGTCATCAAGACTTTGATTGGATACGGGTAAGCATCGCCAATGGACGGAATGTCTTCCTGGTAAATATCGGTGGCAATCGGGAACCACGGACGCTTGGTGGGATAGGTCCCATCGAAGAGTGTGGACTTCTCGTAGGTGGTCTTGGTGCGTAACATATCAAGGCCAAAGGCCGTAAAGTGGTGATCCCCAAACATTTTATCTACCGGGAAGGGTTGTCCGGGTTTGCCGCCCTTGCGATCGTAGGTGCTGGCCTTGATCACGCCGCCTTTATAGTCGAAGTTCCCGATCAGCAGGTTGACCACGTACCAAGCGTTGTTGTTGTAGAAGCCGTTGGTATGCTGCGAGGGACCGCGGTGAATATCGGCAGCGGCCTTGCGCCCATGAGAAGTGAATTCTGCAGCAATTTCGATGATGTCGTTTTCTGCAACGCCTGCGATCTCTGCCCATTCCGCAAGGGTGTGCTCTTGTGCCGATTCGAGCAGGATTTGCAGACCGGTCTTCACCTCAAAATCACCGATCTTGCCGCTGAATAAGAGATCGCCCACCACTGGTGCCGCTTTGGGATCGACGGGATCGAATGCTACCGGCTGTCCATTGACCAAGATCACCGGCACATCCGAAGTGAAGCGTGTGCCATCGGGCGTCACATAGACCGTTACTTCTTTACCATCGGCATTGGTTTCGGTCACTTTTTCAACCAGTCCGATTTCGCTGGCGCGCAAGTGCTTCTCCGGAACACCATCTTTGATCTTCACCAGCCAAGTAGCATTGGTGTAATTTGGCTCACCGGCGGCATCTGCCGCAGCCTTGTTGGCGATCGCCAGATAGTCAGCATTATAGCGCCCATTCTCCAGCATCCAGCGGATCATGCCCAAGGCAAAAGCGATATCCTGGCCGGGTTTGATCGGCACCCACTTCCAGGCTTTGGCAGCCAGCTTGCTCATGCGCGGATCGATCACGGCGAACTTGCGCCCGCTGACAATTGCCTCGGTGGCTTTGGGCACACGTTGCGGAGGTCCGTAGTTCGAGTCGAACAGATTCACACCTACGTAAATGACGAATTCACTATTCGCGGTATCGACCTGCCAGTAGAACTTATCGCCGCTATCGAACGAGCCGGTTGCGGGGTTCCATTTGGCGCTCATCGCTTTGCCGGTAAAGTACAAGGAACCCTGGCAAATAGTGGTGTGACCGTTCATGTTAATCGTGCCGAACGCTTCCTGGAAGAAGCGGTGGGTAAAGTCCTCGCGTCCGCCCTTCATACGGCCCCAAACGAACATGAATTGATTGTTCTTGGGACCGAGATCAGGGTGTTCGGGATCGATCAACGCATCCAGGTAGTCCTTGAAATCCTCCTGGAACTTCTTTACCAGCTCTTTCTTCTTGGCCGAGTCTTTCTCACCCCAAATGGCTTTGACCGCCGCGGCCATTTTTGCCGCCACTTCGGTATCGGTAAGCGCGCGAACGGCGCGTAGGCCATCCACATGCCCTTCGCCGAAGAGGTCACCACCTTCAACGATCTCGCGGATGGCTTGATCGAACGGGATCGTGATCCACTTACCCTCACCGCGCTTGGTGCCGGGCTTGCGCTTCAGCACGCTAACGATGCGGTACGGGTCATACGCAGTCTGGATGCCCGCCTGACCCTTGGGGCAGATGGCGCCTTCCAAGGTCGCTACTTCCTTCACCGGAGTCTCGTAGGGAATGTGCGGCCAGAGCGTCCAGGGGCTGTAGGGGTTGCCGTCAATTTTGGCAGCCATGCCCTCCAGAATCTTGACCTTAATGCCGCAGCCGGTGTTGCATTGCAAACAGACGGTGTAGAGCTGATTCTCCGGTTTGGCCTCAAAATTTCCTCCTTCGACCTGCACTTTGGCGAGGACATTTTGCGCCTGCGGCAAGCTGCCCAAGAAGGCAACCGTTGCACCGGCTACACCGCTAAGCTTGAGAAAATCACGACGGGAAATGGTGGGTTTGGATTCTTTGGTGCTCATTTTTTCGCCTCCATCACACGTGTCAGGTAATCAAGCAGGTAATCCATGCCGATCAGAATGCCGAGGATCGCAAAGCCGAGCACGGCGGAGGTCACCGACCACTCCATCAGGCTGGGAGTATAGGCTAGGCTCAATTTGGGACCGTGGAAAACCTCTGCCTGACCAGGCATCATCTCAGGTATCTGCCCTGGCACCACAATCAGGATGCGGGCAGCAACATAACCAATGAGCAGGAACAAGCCCATCAACCCGGCAACAAAGCCGTTCTTTGCCAGTTTGGGCTGGGGCAGCACGAGCAGCGGAATGAGCAGCCCGATGACGATTTGCACCACCCAGAACGAGAAGCGGTAGGGACCCGTCAGGACGGACTGCACGGCGATCACGTTATCCACCGCGCCACCGTAGAGCGACTGAGTGAAATCGGCAAGGAGGAAGTAGAGTTTGGCTACACTGGTCGCAATAGAGATGATCGCCAGCAGCCAGAGCAAATCGCCACGCTGTTTGCCATCCAGGGAAGGCATAAACCAGCCGACCAGCAGCAACATCAGCGCCGCGCCTGAAGCAATGGCGAAGACGGGGAACTGCACAGGGAGCAAACCGACATGCCAATACATGCGTGCCGCATTACCGCCCAGCAGGAAGCCCACGCCGCCGGCCACCAAAATCGAGACGACGAAACCGATCCACATTACGGCTTTCAGCGCGGCTTTTTCGGGCGCTTTGATCGCCAGGTAGAGCGAGATGGCAATCAAAATCAGGAAGATGGTGTAACCCCAGACCATGAGCGCCAGGAAGGAGGTGAAGTTCGGCTGGAGATACACCTTCCAGATGCGCTCCATGTGTCCCAGGTCCATGCCGATGGAAGCGAGGCCCGCAGGCAACGTCACCAGCGACGCCCAGAGCATGGTCTTGCCGGTGCCTTTGAACTGCGGCACGTTGAAGAGATAATCGAAAGTCGCCAGCATGTAAGCGCCTGCCGAAACGCCGGCTAAGAACAGGTAAATGGCGACCCACAGACCCCAACTGATGTAAGAGCCATAGTTAGCGCTTTGCTCGCCTTCAAACAAGCGCACATACACGCCCCAAAGGCCGAACAGCAGGGCCAGCACTCCAACAGCGTAGGAAATTTTCTTGATCATCTCACATCCTCCTACACGATGTAATAGACACGCGGCTCGGTGCCGAGCTCTTCTTTCAAGCGAATCACATTGGGCTGGCTGATCAATTCACTGACCAGCGAATCGGGGTCGTTGGCATCGCCAAAGTAGGTGGCGCGCCCGATGCAGGTAGTGACGCAGGCGGGCAGAATGCCATCCTTGATGCGGTGCAAGCAAAAGTGACACTTGCGCACGTTGCCTATCGGCGAGTCGTGCCGCTTCTCCCGCTTCCATGCCCTGCCATATTCCTGGCTGGCATGTTCATATCCCGAGGCCGTCTCCATGCCAACGATGGTCTCGTCCAGGACGGGCAATTGCTCCAAATAGTAGTAGCCGAAGTCGAAAGTGCGTGCACCATAGGGGCAAGCAGCCATACAGGCACGACAACCGATGCACTGTTCGTAATCTATTACCACAATGCCCTCTTCATTCTTGTAGGTAGCAGTTACGGGACAAACCTCGGTGCAGGGCGGTTTATCACATTGCATGCAGGGCCGCGGCAAGAAGCGCATCGTCACGTTCGGGTACGTGCCGATCTCTTCCGTGATAACAGGGCGGTAGACCACACCCGGAGGCAACTTGTTTTCCGCCACACAGGCCACGGTGCAGGCATTGCAACCGACACAACGGCGCAAATCAATGACCATCACCCAGCGCCGTTCCGAAACAGGTTTTTCGAGGGCACGCTTCAGTTCGCGCTCCATGCGCACCAGCGCGTCCTCTTTTGCCGGCAGGTCTTCGGCCGACAAAGCGGAGATTTCAAGCCCCTCCGCTACCGGCGCCACCAGCCCGGCGAAGACTTCGGAAGCATATTTTTCGAGCAAGTTTGCTTCTGTCATCATGCTTCTCCTTTTGAGGATCAAAGTCGCCGGAAGAATTCCGAAAACTCCACTATTATTTTCCACCCTTGCCCTGCTCAAGAAAAGCGGGAAAAATCCGCCTTTTTGCCATGACGTGTAGGGAAAAACCCTATTGCTAGAAGACAAAAGTCATATGACAAAGAGAGGAGATGCGTGACAAAAGGAAGTATCCCCCATTTTGGTCTCAGAACGATCGACGATTGTTATCCGTCCTCCTGCAGAGGTCCTAAATGGCTCTAGAGGCTAAGAACGGCGGCGCAAAGGATGCAATTTTCGCCAACGCGGCAGCCATTGAGTAAAGAGAGAATATCCGAACGGCCAGACGGTATAATCCCAGGCTCCCAACGTGCGCACGACCGTAGCCCCCAACCCTTCTTTGAAGCGAAACACCCCCCACATCCGATCGCTTTCCTGAAATTCATCCGGTGCCCCCCACAGATCGTAGAGAGTGCATCCTAGGGCACGCGCTCGACGGATCGCCTCCCATTGCAGCAAATATGTGGGCATTTTCTCACGATGCACCGCCCGCGACATGCCGTAGAGATAATAGGCGCGCCCGGCAAAAGTGAACAGGAACAACCCGGCCACGGCTTCCCCTTCCACTTCAGCGATCAAAGCCTCGGCATGCGGCGCTTCGTTCCCCGACGAGCGGCTAAACTGCTCCCAAACGCGGAAATAGTAATCCCGCTCGCGGATAATGAAGCCATCCCGTCGCGCCGTCTCGGCATACATCTCATAGAGCTGTGGCCAGTCGGCCGGCGTCGCCAGGCGCACACGCACCCCTTTCCTTTCCGCCAGGCGGATGTTATAGCGCGTTTTCTGCTTCATATTGGCCAAGAGCCGATCTTCATCCGGACGCAGATCAAGCCAGAGCGTATTGCGGAACTGTACCTGCTCTGTTGAAAAACGCCAGCCGCGGCTTCGCAGCTCTCGCTTCAGGTCCTGACCCGTGGCTTCTTCCTGCGCCGTTGTGCTTCCCGGCACGCCGTAGCCTAGGATCACATCGGGATCGATCTTCAGAAACAGGGCCCCGTAGCGGTGAGCCAGTCTTTGCAGATCGTCCAACACCCGTTGACGTAGCGGCACGTCACTCCAGTCCATTAACGGCCCTTTGGGGATGTAGATCAAACTCAGGCGAGCGGCGAAACCCCCCAATCGCAGCCGTTTTCGCAAAAGCATGACCGCAGCGCGGGGTATTCCATCTTCCTCCCAAAGCATGGGCAATTTTTCCCACCCATAGCCTTCTTTGACCTCGGCCCATTCCCAGGTCTGTAATAGGTGCGGGAAAAGCAGTCGCCGGATCTGCGCGTCCCATTCGGCCGCGTTGCCACGGAAGGGATGCAAGGAAAGGGTCATGCTACCGCCCTCCGCAAAGAACGGATCAACCGGTAAAGCAAAGGCCGATACACCCGATCATGGGCCTGGACGGCACGGCGCAGCCTCCCGCCAAAGCCGCGTTTGAAGCGATAGACCCCCCAGAGCCCGTCCTGGCGTTCGGTGAAATGGGCTTCGAGAGTGGCCTCATCGGCATCCGGCACCCCCCAGAGGTCATATTCTTCGGCTCCCTGGGCCTTTGCCCAACGCATGGCTTCCCATTGGAGCAGATAGGTGGGCATGCGATTGCGCTCTAGATCGCTGGAAGCGCCATAAAGGTACCAAGCGCGCCGGCCATGGCGAAAGACCATCAACGCCGCCAAAGGCTGCTGGGCATATTCGGCCACCAGGAGTTCACATTGCCCGGATGGGCGGAACAATTCCCACGCGCGGCGATAGTAATCCAGGCTATGCACACCAAAGCTATCGCGTTGACCAGTCACCAGCATCAGCCGATGGAAAGATTCCAGATCGTCCCAAGGGCGCACATAAACGCCTTTCTTCTCGGCCAAGCGGATGTTATAGCGCGTTTTCTGCTTCATCCGTGCCAGGATTTGCTCCTCATCGCCGCGCAGATCGACGATCAGCGTGCGGGGAGGCTGGATCGGGCGCGGAGAGGGTCGCCAACCGGGAGGAAAGGAGAAGCCGCCTTCCTCTTCCCAGGCATCTACCTCCAGGGTGCAAAAGATGGCGCGTTGCTCTCGGCAAATGCGATCAAGCGCCGACCAGAAGCCCGGTGCCGGCTGCGAGCCGGAATAGAGGGGGCCTTTGGGTAAATAGCCTATGCTCCAACCGAAGGGAAGGCGGCGGAATAAAAGCTGTGCGCCGGTATCCTCCACTTGAAAACGCACTACACTCCAACCGAAGGCGGCTTTCAGATCGCCCCATTCCCGTTTCTGCAAAAGATGAGCATGCGGATGTTGCTCCAGGAAAGCTTCCCATGCCGCAGGAGAAAGAAAAGTGACTTCGGACATACTGCGTAATCTTACCAGAAATCAGGGGAGTGATCGCGTGGTGAGGGCTTTTCAGCGTCTTCGGCAAAAGCATACTCGGTCGCCGAACTCCTCAAAATTTGTGTGGTCGCTTGGGGAAATTGAGCCGGCAATTCAGGAGCGCAAAAGGAATAAGCACTCGCTTGATCTCCATTGGCTTAAGTTGAGCGACATAGACGATTTTCAACAAGATCGCCCAACTCAGGTATAATTTTGATCATGGAAATAACCCCTGCTTCTACACCTTCTCGCAAAAACGGTTTCTCCCCTCTGATGCTCGGAGCATTGCTATTGCTGGCCGGGCTTGGGATTGGGCTGGTGATCGGCTATGGATGGGGAAAAAGCGCCGCCGTTGCCCAACAGGTGATTCCCACGCCGACGCCACCGCGCTTTGTCCGCTACAAAATTCCTACGGAGGGCTTCCCATCCCTTGGACCGCAAGATGCCCCGATCGTCATCGTCGAATTCAGCGATTTTCAATGTCCATACTGTCAGCGTTTCCATAACCAGACTTTCGAGGCGCTGATGGCCGCCTATCCAGGGAAGATTCGCTTCGTTTATCGCAACTTGCCGCTCACCTCGATCCACCCGGAAGCTTTTCCGGCCGCCGAAGCCTCACTATGTGCCAATGAACAGGAGGCCTTCTGGGCCTATCACGATAAGCTCTTCCAGGGCGAGCTCGGAGAAAGCGCCTATCTGCGTTACGCACAGGAATTGAACCTGAACCTGGATCAATTCCGGCAATGTCTGCAGGAAAGGCGCTATCGGGATTTCATCGAGAAGGACATGGATTTTGCCCTGGAACTAGGGGTGCGCTCCACACCGACCTTTTTCATCAACGGCATTGCGCTGGTCGGAGCTCAACCTTTGAGCGTGTTCCAGGATGTAATCGACCGAGAGCTGGCCGGAGAGTTTCCCAAGGAATGAACCCATTGCGGAGCCGTAACTTCATCGTTGTGGCCGGCAACATCGGCGTGGGAAAATCCACGCTGGTGGAAAAGCTCTGTACCTACTTGGGCTGGGAGCCGTTCTATGAACCGGTCACCCAGAATCCGTATCTGGAAGATTTTTATCGCCAAATGTCGGCCTGGGCTTTCCATTCCCAGATATTCTTCCTGACCCATCGCCTGCGACTACATTATCAATTGAGCCGGCATCCGTCCTCGGTCGTTCAAGATCGCAGCGTCTATGAAGATGCCGAAATCTTCGCCCGCAATCTTTACCTACAGGGATATCTTTCGCCGCGGGATTACGCAACCTACCGTGAATTATACGAAACGGTGATCCAGCTCCTGCCGCCACCGGACCTGGTGATCTATTTGCGCGCCTCGGTGCCGACCTTGCTCAAACGGATCGCACGGCGCGGCAGGGACTACGAGCGACAGATCCCAGCTTCCTACCTGGAAAGCCTGAACCAGCTCTATGAGGAGTGGATCGGCGGGTTTCAGCTTTGCCCGGTGCTCACCGTGCCTGCTGACGATCTCGACTACGTGGCCTACGAGCAACACTTTGAATTGATCGTGCAAAAGGTGCAGGAAAAGCTAATGGGGAAGGAAGAGGTGATCTTCGACTCGAATGAAATAAACAGGGAGAGATTGTAGCCAAACCCTGTAGAGCAAAGGCTCGCTTTTGCTCTGCTTGCATTGCCCGACTCCTGCCATAATTTTCCTGTCCTCTGGTCGATTGCTAACCTCCGTTTATTACGGCAATCGTCTCTAAACCCTCCTGTGTGACGAAACCGACATAAAGAGATGAATGGCATCGAGAAAGCGACTTTTGAATCCAGCGAGCCAGGTTCAGGAATGAAACAAGCGGATCACAGCATTCCCGTCAATGGCTAACCGCGCACCTGTCGGACCGTAGACGGCAATAGCCAAGGGATGCGTTAGGCTTTTTTGGGGGTCATTGCTCGGCAATCTCAGGGGCGAATGATTCCTTTGCGGATGGCATAGCGCACCAATTCAGCGCGCGAGTGGAGGTTCAGCTTGCGCATGATGTTTTCCCGATGGCGCTCTACTTGGGCTGATCACCAACGCGGCGGCGATCTCCTCAGTGCTCGCCCCCTCGGCCAAAAGGGCCAGCACTTCCCGTTCGCGCGGCGTGATGTCATTGAATTGCGTTTCCTCTTTCAGGGAATGAGTCCGTAAGTAATCCTGTACCAGCAGCTTGGCTAGAGAGGGGTAGATATAGACCTCACCGGATGCCGCCGTGCGAATGGCCGCAAGCAATTCTTCCGGCGCGGCGCGTTTGGGTACATATCCTGAAGCGCCAGCCTCCAGCATTTTGAAGAAATATTCCTCATCTTCATGAATGGTCAAGGCCAATACGGCCACATTGGGGAAATATCTTTTGATCTCGCGCGTGGCGTCAATGCCGGAGCGATCTGGCAGGCCGATATCCATGAGCACGACATGGGGAGATGTTTTGCGGACGATCTCCAGCCTTCGGCGGCATTGCCGGCCTCACCTGCGATCTCGATCTCCGGGTTATTTTCCAGCAACAGACGCAACCCGGAACGCACGACCAGATGATCCTCTACCAGTACGACGCGAATGCTTATAACCACCTTGAGGACGATAAGGTATAAATGCTCGGACCTCGCTACCGCTTCCTGGGGTGGAATTGATTTCGACCTGCCCTCCCAATAGCATTGCGCGCTCTTCCATACCGATCAGACCGATCGTCGGCCTCGAGGAGGCATTGCGATATACCGTATGTGGGTCAAAACCGATCCCATCATCTTTGACCAGGAGCGTGAGCCCCTTAGGGCGAAATTCGATCGTGACCTGGGCATGAGTCGCCTGGGCATGCTTGATCACGTTCGTGAGTGCTTCCTGGAGAATACGAAAAACGGTGATCCGGGTGGCATCGTCCAGGAAACGTTCCTCTCCAATGATTTCCAGGTGAATATCAAGAGGGATCAGTTCTTTCAGTCGGGAAATATACCAGCGGATGGCTGCCGAAAGTCCTAGATCGTCTAGATGAGAAGGGCGCAGATCGGCGATGATGCGCTGAAGATCCTTCAGCGATGCGTCCACCTGCTATCCCCTCCTCCGCCGATCAGCACAAACATTTCCAGCCATTCGTGAGCGGCATGGACAAAACCGAACACTGCCAACGGTCGCAATCCCATGCGCAGGCGCCAATCGCTGGAACGTCCCCCCTCCATTGCAACCATCAGGCCCATGCTGAAAAAAGCCAGGCCGTAGAGAAAATACACCGAGATTAGCACCTGTGGGCCCATTTCCCCTCACGTCATTTGTGAAAAAGGTTTTCGGCGCAAATATGCTCAATTCGCTCAACAGGAGCCGGAATCCAAAATGCGCACCTCGTCTACTTCATTCGGGATCAGGCATAGGAATTCAAAAGGCTCTTCGCCGATATTTTCGTACCAGTGAGGCACACCGCGCGGGATAAAGACCACGTCACCGGGGCCGACTTCGTAGGTTTCTTCGCCGATACCGATCCGGGCGCGCCCGCGGAGCACATATTGTTCGTGTTCCACCGTATTGGTATGGCGCGGCATACCACCTCCCGGCTGCATGACAAAGCGACGCATTAGAAAATGAGGCGCCTCTTGGGCCGAAATCAGCACTTGGATGGTTGTCTCGCGGGCATTAGCGACCGATTGCGCCGGCACATCTGAAACATGTTTTACGCCCATATTCCCTCCACAGATTGCATAAGTCTTTCCAAATGTAGTTTACCACGAATGGCAGCGAAGCCACCTATGGTACCTTCGGCTCCAGCTCGATGTAGATGCGTTTATTAATCTTCCCCTTGCTTTTATAGTCCACCACACGGATCCTGCCGACCTCGGACGTATTGGCCACATGGGTCCCGCCATCCGCCTGCAGGTCCAAGCCGACAATCTCAACGGTGCGCACTTGACGAATGCCTTCCGGAAGCAGGTTGATTTTGGTGCGGATGAGATCGGGGATTTGGAAGGCTTCCTCGCGAGAAAGGATGCGCACCCGCACCGGACGCGCCGCAGCGACCTCGGCATTGACTTTAGCCTCGATCTCGGCGACCAATTCGCCCCGCAGGCTTTCGAACTCAAAATCCATTCGTCCCTGTAACGGGTCCATGTTTCCGCCCGTCACCAACGCACCGTAATCGCGAAACACAACGCCACATAAGATATGCAGCGCAGTATGGGTGCGCATCAGCGCGTAGCGTCGCTCCCAATCCAGTATGCCGTGCACCTGGACGCCGACATGCGGTAAGGGAGCTTCACCTCCCAAGATATGCCACACGTCCTCTCCGATTTTCTTTACCTCAATCACCGGCAAGCTCAGGCCGGCAATTTGTAGCACCCCTTGATCGGGTGGCTGCCCGCCTCCACCGGGATAGAAGATCGTACGATCCAAGGCCACGGCGCGGCGCTCCATATCCACTGCGGTGATCTTTGCTTCGATCTCGCGCAAGTAACTATCGGTCTGGTAAAGCAATTCGGTCATGTCGGGCTTCCTCTTCCAGAAACAAAAAACGGGCGCCGGGAATGCTCCCAACGCCCGTTCATCTGTTGTTTATTTCTGTCCGTTGCCGTAGAGGGCCGCCATTTGCTCATAGACCTTCCAGCGCATCTCGACATCACGCTGGGCCTCTTTGAGCAATTCCTCAGCGCGCTCCTCATCCATTTGCACCAGCATCTTGAAGCGCGTCTCGTTGTAAGCATATTGCTCGAAGGGAATGATCGGTGCTTTGGAATCCAGCACCAGCGGCGATTTGTCCTCCAGCACGCGGCGCGGATCGTAGCGATAGAGCGGCCAGTAACCGGATTGGACCGCCAGTTTCTGCTGCTCCAACCCTTTGGCCATATCGTAACCATGGGCAATGCAGTGACTGTAAGCGATGATCAGCGATGGGCCGGGGTAAGATTCAGCCTCCAAGAAGGCTTTCAGAGTATGTTGATCGTTGGCGCCCATCGCCACACGCGCTACGTAGACATACCCGTAAGACATCGCCAGCAGACCTAAGTCCTTCTTGGGCAGCCCTTTACCGCTCATGGCGAATTTGGCGACCGCCGCTCGCGGCGTGGCCTTCGAAGATTGACCACCGGTGTTAGAGTAGACCTCGGTATCCAATACCAGCACGTTGACATCCCGGCCGCTGGCTAACACGTGATCCAGCCCACCGAAGCCAATATCGTAGGCCCAACCATCGCCACCGATGATCCAGACCGACTTCTTGACCAGCGCATCGGCCACGCTCAGCAGTTCCTTGGCGCGCGCGTGCTTGCTTTCCTGCAGGCGAGCCTTCAGGATGGCAACACGTTCGCGTTGCTCGTAGATGCCGGCCTCGTTTGATTGATCGGCATTGAGTAGAGCATCCACCAGTTCCTGACCGAGTTCGGAGACAAAGAGCGGTAGCAACTCGCGGGCGTATTCTTCCTGCTTATCGAGCGTCAAGCGCATGCCCAGGCCGAACTCAGCATTATCCTCGAAGAGCGAGTTTGCCCAGGCCGGGCCGCGCCCATCGCTGCCGAGGGTCCAAGGAGTAGTCGGTAGGTTGCCGCCGTAAATCGAAGAGCAGCCGGTGGCATTGGCGACGATGGCGCGATCGCCGAAGAGCTGCGTCACCAGCTTGATATACGGTGTTTCGCCACAACCGGCACAGGCACCGGAGAACTCAAAGAGTGGACGTAGGAGTTGTGAATTCTTGATCGTGCTGGGATTGACCAGTCGCCGATCCACATCCGAGATCTTCAGGAAGAAGTCCCAGTTCTTCGCTTCGCTTTCACGCAAGGGCGGTTGCGGCGCCATGTTCAGCGCTTTGCGCGCCGGGTTGGCCTTATCACGCGCCGGGCAGACCTCGACGCACAGTGTACAACCGGTGCAATCTTCTACCGAGACCTGGATGGTGTAGGCCATACCGGGGAATTCCTTGAACTTAGCTTCCATGTGCTTGAAGGTGGGCGGGGCCTCCTCCAATAGGGCCGGATCGTATACTTTGTGACGGATCACCGCGTGCGGACAGACCATGACACATTTGCCGCACTGGATACACAGATCCGGCTCCCAAACCGGCACTTCCAGCGCCAGGTTGCGCTTCTCCCACTGCGCCGTGCCGGAGGGGAAAGTGCCATCCGGCGGCAGGAAGCTCACCGGCAGGCGATCGCCCTCAAAGGCGATCATCGGCGCCAACACGCGCTGCACAAATTCCGGCGCTTCGGCAGGCACCGGCGGACGACGGGTGAAGGTGGCGGTCACCCGTCCAGGCACATGGACCTCGTGCAGGTTGTCCAAGGTCATATCCACGGCCTCGAAGTTCTTGCGAACGATGGCTTCACCGCGTTTGCCGTAGGTCTTCTGAATGGCCTTCTTGATCTGGGCAATCGCTTCCTCACGCGGCAGCACACCGCTAATGGCAAAGAAACAGGTCTGCATGATGGTGTTGATGCGTCGCCCCATGCCCGTTTTGTCGGCCACATCGTAGGCATTGATGACGTAGAAGCGCAGGTTCTTCTCCAGGATCGCTTCCTGGACCTCGCGCGGCAGATGATCCCAGACCTCATCCGGACCATACAGGCTGTTCAACAGGAAAACCGCCCCTGGACGGGCATACTTGAGAATATCGTAGCGTTCCAAGAAGTTGAATTGGTGACAGGCAACAAAGTGCGCCTGATTGGGCTGGATCTGATAGGGAGCGCGGATCGGATGCGTGAACACCTTCAGGTGCGAAATGGTCATCTGTCCGGCTTTCTTCGAGTCGTAGACGAAGTAGCCTTGGGCGTAGTTAGGCGTCTCCTCACCGATGATCTTGATCGAGTTCTTGTTGGCACCGACCGTGCCATCCGAACCCAGACCGAAGAAGACACAACGCACGGTATCTTCGGATTCAATCGAGAAGGATTCGTCCACTTCTAGGCTGGTGTGGCTTACATCATCAATGATCCCCACGGTGAAGTGGCGCTTCGGGTTCGGACGTTTGAGCTCATCGTAAACCGCTTTGACCATGGCCGGGGTAAATTCTTTCGAGGAGAGACCATAACGCCCTCCGATCACCAAAGCCTGGCGACCACCTTCCACAAGTGCGTTCACCACATCCAGGTAAAGTGGCTCACCGGCCGCACCCGGCTCTTTGGTGCGATCGAGCACGGCAATACGCTCGACGGAAGCAGGCAGAGCGGCCAGGAAATCCTTCACCGAGAAGGGGCGGTAGAGGCGCACGCGCACCACACCTACTTTCTCTCCCTGCCGGTTCAAGAATTTCGCTGTCTCTTCGGCAGTTTCTCCACCCGACCCCATGATCACGATGACGCGATCGGCCTCGGGATGGCCGGCATAGTCGAAAAGGTGGTACTGGCGCCCGGTCAAGGCGGCGAAGCGATCCATCGTCTCCTGGACAATGCCCGGCGTGGCGGCATAGAAGGGGTTGACGGATTCGCGCGCCTGGAAGTAGACATCCGGGTTCTGCGAGGTGCCGCGGATGAACGGATGCTCCGACGAAAGTGCGCGCATTCGATGGGCATAGATCAGCTCTTTGTCGATCAAGGCGCGCAAATCGTCATCGCTCAGCACTTCGATCTTGTTGATCTCGTGCGAGGTGCGGAAGCCATCGAAGAAGTGCAAAAACGGAACGCGTGCCTTCAAAGTTGCCGCGTGGGCAATCGCGGCGAAGTCATGAGCCTCCTGTACGGAACCGGAAGCGAAGAGCGCGAACCCGGTCTGACGGGCGGCCATCACATCCTGGTGATCGCCGAAGATCGAAAGCGCTTGCGCCGCAATCGAGCGCGCCGCCACGTGGAAGACCGTCGGGGTCAACTCACCAGCGATCTTGTACATGTTCGGGATCATCAAGAGCAGGCCCTGGGAAGCGGTGAACGTAGTGCTCAACGCTCCGGTCTGCAGCGCGCCGTGCACTGCGCCGGCAGCCCCGGCCTCCGATTGCATTTCGATCACGGTCGGCACCGTGCCCCACAAATTAGGCTTCTTCTTCGCAGACCATTCATCGGCCAGCTCGCCCATCGGTGAGGACGGAGTGATCGGATAGATGGCGATAACTTCGCTCAATCGGTAAGCCACCGAGGTGGTTGCCTCATTACCGTCAATGGTAGTAACAACGCGAGACATATGAGACTCCTTTCAAATATTCAACGCATGCTGAACGTGCTGAATGGTGAACAGCCAATATGGAATTGTTCGCTTCGGACATTCAAGCTAGCTATTGTAACCCAAAATCGGGTAAAGGGATGTAACCAACGACCTAATTTTGGCATTCGGTCATCACTTGCGTCTTTCGGCACACAGCATAGGCCGATCGCAGAATTTGGATAATTCTACTCCAAAATCAAGGAGTGAAATGGAACAAAATACATATTTTTCCACGTGAAGAATGTCATATCCACAACTTTGCCTTCCGCGTATTTCTGTACCTGTACCATCCAAATCCACCCACCCTTTTCACATCTCCTTTCAAGGGGAAAATAGCCTGTCATGGTAGAATAGTGACGGACTTGGAGCGTTTCCAGCCTATTTATCCGTTTGAGAAAGGAGAACAACTATGGAGCAGCAAGTCGCTACTTTCACCGTCAAAAAAGGTTTAGCACAAATGTTGAAAGGGGGTGTGATTATGGACGTCGTCACCCCGGAGCAAGCGCGGATTGCGGAGGATGCCGGGGCAGTGGCTGTGATGGCGCTGGAGCGCGTGCCGGCGGATATTCGTGCCCAGGGCGGCGTGGCGCGCATGTCGGACCCGGAGCTGATCCTCAAGATCATGGACGCGGTCAGCATACCGGTGATGGCAAAATGCCGCATCGGTCACTTTGTGGAAGCGCAGATCCTCGAGGCGATCGGCGTGGACTACATTGACGAATCCGAGGTGCTTACGCCGGCCGATGAAGAGCATCACATTAACAAGCACCTGTTCAAGGTCCCATTCGTGTGCGGAGCCCGAAACCTGGGCGAGGCGCTGCGGCGCATCGGTGAAGGGGCGGCCATGATCCGCACCAAAGGCGAGGCCGGCACCGGTGACGTGGTCGAAGCGGTGCGTCACGCGCGTGCGGTGCTGGGTGAGATTCGCCGCCTGCAAAACATGCCGGATGAAGAGCTGATGGCCTACGCCAAAAGCATCGGTGCGCCCTATGAGCTGGTGGTCGAGACCAAGCGGCTAGGGCGCCTGCCTGTGGTCAATTTTGCCGCTGGTGGCATTGCCACCCCGGCCGATGCCGCTCTGATGATGCAGCTCGGCATGGATGGCGTATTCGTTGGCTCCGGCATTTTCAAGAGCGGCAACCCGGCCAAACGAGCAGCGGCGATCGTCAAAGCCGTGACCCACTACAATGACCCGGCCATCCTGGCCGAAGTCAGCCGCAACCTGGGCGAACCGATGGTCGGGCGCAACATCTCGCAAATGCCTGAATCGGAGCGCATTGCCGGACGAGGTTGGTGAGTGCTATGAAGATCGGAGTGCTGGCTCTGCAAGGAGATTTCCACGAGCACATTCAAATGCTTCAACGCCTGGGGGTGGAAGCCATCGAAGTGCGCTTGCCACAGCACCTGGAAGGGCTGGATGGGCTGATCATCCCCGGCGGAGAATCCACAACCATCGGAAAACTGGCTGTGGATTTTGGGCTGCTGGAGCCTATTCGTCAATTCGGTCAAACCCATGCCATTTGGGGCACGTGCGCCGGGGCAATCTTGCTTTCGAAGGATGTCCATCGGACGCAGCCGCTATTGGGTTTGATGGATATTACCATCCAGCGCAATGCCTTCGGGCGGCAGGTAGATTCGTTCGAAGCCGATCTGGATATTCCCGCGCTCTATCGGTTCGGCGAATCGCCGCATCCCTATCATGCTATCTTCATCCGAGCGCCGATCATCGAATCGGTATTCGGAGCGGCGCGCGTTCTGGCTCAATTGGAAGACGGGCGTATCGTAGCGGCGCAGCAAGGACATCTCCTGGCCACCTCTTTCCATCCTGAGCTCACCGATGACATGCGTTTCCACGAACACTTCCTTTCCCTGGCGGATTGAGGAGCGGTGAACGTCCGTCGCCTGGAATGGCTGGATATTCCGGAGGTGCTGCGCTTCCGTAACGAAGTGCTCGGGTTGGATACCACGCGTCTGCTCACCCGCGGCAATCCGCTGAGCGCTTCGATGCTCGTCTCGCATTTGCAGCCCTTGCGCCGCATGTGTAACGTGATCAGCACCGGGGAGAGGCCGTTGATCGGCGGTATCCATAGCAGTAGAAGCAAGGAAATAGCACATCTGCTATATCTTGCCCCAATTGCCCACCTGGATACTCCGGCGCTCTCCCCACTCATCGAGGTACTGCTCGAAACCGCCCTGGAATGGGGTGTGCTATATGTGCTGGCCGAATTGAACGAATCTCTTCCGCTCCTGGATACCCTGCGCCACTTGCGCTTTTCCACCTATCTGTGGCAATCCATTTGGGATCTTTCCGCAATAGTGGAGGAAGAAAACATTCCCTGGGAGAATCTGCACGAATCCTATGGAGCGAGTTTTTTCTCCCTCTACCATCAGCTCGTGCCGCCTTTGCTCCATGTGGTAGAACATCCGAGCAGGCGACATCAGACGATCTATCGTGCCAACGAAATGACCTATGCACTCTTGAATAAGGGTCTGCGGGGTGTGCTGGTGACCCCCCTCTTCCATCCCGATCTAGGCGATGCGCGGCGTTTCTTGCGCGGGCTGGTTACTTTCCTGCGAAAGCGCTATAACCGTCCCATCTACTTGCGCCTCCCAACTTACCAATCCTGGCTAGAGGATATCCTACTCCAGGATGGCGCCAAGCGGTTAGAACAACAAGTATTGCTGGTACATCATCTGGCCAGGCTTGAGAGGGCAGGAGTCACCGCCTCGGTTAACGCGCTGCAGCCCCATCGGACGACACCCATCATCCCAACCAGCCTATCCGGAAAATTCCCGCGAAGATGAGTGCCGAGGCAATGAATCGGCGCTCGCCTTGGCTTTCGCCCAGGTTTTTCCAGCCCAACCAGGCCCCGAAGACCACGCTCACTTCACGGATCGCACCGGCATAGCCTAATGGAGAGATGCGATAGGCAAGCAAGGCCAGGAAATAGGAGAGCGTGCCGAGCACGGCGATCAGGATCAAAACAAATGGTTGTAGCTTCCATTCCCGGTAAAGTTGGGCCCAACCGTAGCGCTTCCAGGCAAACGGTGCCAGGACGAAGGGAAGAAAAGTGAAAATGCTCAGCGCATAGGGCAAAGGTGAGGCTTGGCGCACAGCCAGGCCGTCTACCAAGGTGTAGAATGAAATCAGCAGGGCAACGCCAAGCGCCGCCAATGCTCCTCGTTGATGCTCTTTTGAAAGCGCTTGATGACTATAGCCCAGCAGGAGTAGGCCACTCAGGAGCAACGCCAGCCCGATCCAGCCCCAAAAATTCGGGCGTTCGGCTAAGCTTAGCCAGGCCCAAAGCGTCAAAAAGAGCGGTGCTGTGCCGCGTGCCAGCGGATAGACAAGCGAAAAATCTGCCATTGTGTAGGCATAGGAAAGCAGAATAAAATAGAGACATTCCAGCAGCAAACTGAGGCCGAGGAAATGCCAGACGTTTGCCGGTGGCCCACCTTGCCCGATCAGGATCGGCGCGGCGAGGATTCCGCCGATCACTACCGTCCACCAGGAAGCGATGTGCTTTTCCCTGGAGCGCTTGAGAAGCAAATTCCAGCCGGCATGCAAGGCCGCAGAGAGCAAGAGTAGCAGGAGTGCAAGGAGAGACATGGCGATGACCCAAAAAGAAATTCCGGCCTATCGTATCACAGATTTGCATGAAAGTGAACGCCCTCGGGAGCGCCTGAAATCCCTGGGACCCGAAGCCTTAAGCAATGCCGAGCTACTGGCCATTCTTCTGCGCACTGGCCTGCCCGGTGAAAACGTGATCCAGATCGGGCAACGTTTGCTGCAGACTTTCGGCGGGCTGAGCGGATTGCACCGGGTCCCCTTCGAGGAGCTCTGTGCGCAGCGCGGCGTGGGCGCGGCCAAAGCTGCCCAGATCAAAGCGGCGATCGAGCTCGGTCGCCGGCTGAACCAGAAAGGGGAAGATACCCGCCCGGTCATCTCCGATCCGGAAAGTGCTGCTGAGCTGATCTCGTATGAGATGAGCGCCTTGGAGCAGGAACATCTGCGCGTGCTCCTGCTGAATACCCGTAATCGTCTGCTCGATATTTGCGAGATCTATCGCGGCTCGGTGAATAGCGCGCAGGTGCGCGTGGCCGAAGTGTTTCGGGATGCGGTGCGTCGCAACGCCACGGCGATCATCGTGGCGCACAATCATCCCAGTGGCGATCCCACCCCCAGCCCCGATGATATTGCCCTGACGCGCTCCCTCATCCAGGCCGGCAAGTTGCTCGGCATCGAGGTGATCGATCACCTGATCATCGGACGCAGCCGCTTTGTCTCGCTCAAAAGAGAAGGCCTGATCTAGGAGAACGATGAGCTTCGTGCGCAAACCGTTTCACATCACCCGAGGGATGATCCTCGGAAGCCTGTTGGTCGCCTTTTTTTTGTGCCTGCTCACCTGGGGATGGCTGCTCGGCTTTTCCTCCCGAGGAGCAGGTTCCTTTCAAGAATTTGCCGCCGCGCTGACCGTTTTGCCGGCCCCGACCAGCACATCTATGCCTTCACCAACGCCACCGGTCACGCCGACGGCTTCGACGTTGCCGGGTGGGGAGGGCATCGTCATCGGCGCCTATGTGCAGATCAGCGGCACGGAAGGGCAAGGGCTACGTTTGCGCGCCGCACCGGGGCTAGATGGGACGTTGCTCTTCCTCGGTTACGATGCAGAGGTCTACCAGGTGCGCGATGGGCCGCGTCAGGCAGATGGTTATACCTGGTGGTATCTGGTAGCGCCCTACGACGAAACGCGCGCCGGCTGGGCCGCAGCCGATTTTTTGACCGTGATCGCCACCCCTCAACCTTAATTTCCATGGAGATTTAGGATGAACGAACGCCCTGTCAATATTACCGTCCAGAAGCGTACGGCGGAGTTTATCGTTGAATGGAACGATGGACACCGCAGCGTGTATCCGTTTGAGCTACTACGGGCAGCTTGCCCATGCGCTTCCTGCCAGGGAGGCCATGAGAACATGTCCCGCGAGCCCAAACCGCATGTCTTCGAGATGCACCTGGGAGATTCCCCTGCTACCCGCATCAGCAACGTCAAGCCGGTGGGAACATACGGCCTGACGATCGTCTGGGAAGATGGTCACGATTACGGCATCTATAACTGGCACTATCTGCGGGCACTTTGCCCATGCGAGGCTTGCCGGGCTCGTAGCTAATTAGCCCCAACTACGGCGGATTTCAAATCCCTGGAAGTTGCCCTCATAGGGTTCCCATGCAACGCGCTGTTCGTCGACGCGCGCTGCACCGGGACCGACGCGCATCCGTTCGGCAAGACGCTCTAGCAATGCCCGTGGTCCCTCTGCTACGGCCTCTACCTGATCCCAGCCAACGTTGCGCACCCAGCCACGGAGTCCCATCTGTTGCGCTTCGTTGGCGACAAAAGCACGAAAGCCTACGCCTTGCACCCATCCTTTGACCCAAATGTGAATGCGTGCCAGTTCATCGCTCATTGTTTCCTCCTGAACAGCGGGATCAGAGGGTATCCTAACAGGATCAGCAAGAGCAGAAGATAAGAGGCCAGGTTACGGAAGACTCCTTGCCAAAGTATTCCGCCGCCCAGCGTCAGGCGCCATTCGTATTCCAGCGTGCTTAGGGATTTGCCATAGACTTTG
>JBBIGZ010000018.1:0-43580 GCA_037447295.1 Chloroflexota bacterium
CCCGTTGGAAGGCATAGATTTGCCCGGCCAGATCGCCGACATAGACATTGCCATTGACTACCACCGGGGTGCCCCAAATCCAGCCTTTGGTCGCTGCTTCCCAGCGTTTTTCGCCGCTCGGCAGATCGAAAGCATAGAGACGGGAAGCAAAGGAGCCGCTGAAGAGTCTACCTTCGGTCACGGTGGGGTGAGAGGCGATCGAGCCTTTGAGATCGGCTTTCCAGGCGAGTTGCTGGCTTTGCGGATCGATGACATAGAGATAGTGATCGAGGCCGGTGATGTAGATATAGCGTCCATCGGTGACAGGAGCCGACCAAAGGCGCTTGCCCAATTCGATCGAAGTGCGCAAATTGCCGTTCAGGTCAAGGATATAGAGAGAACCATCGCCGTTGGGCGCATAGAGCGCATCTTGCCATTCGAGCGGCGTGGCCACCCAATGATCTTTGGCGCCGCGGAAGGGGGAAGACCAGCGCTCTTGTCCGGTCTTTGCATCCAGGCTGAGGAGCACGTTATCGCTCCCGGCGCTGCCGATGATCAGCTGTCCATCGGAAGTCAGGAGCGGGGGGGCGTAGAATTGCAAAGCGGCATTCGCTTTTTCCGGATAGCGCCAGAGCTCGGTGCCGGTTTGAAGGTCTATGGCATAAACATAGCTGCCTGTGCTAAGGTAAGCATTCTCTTCGGTGGCAAAAATGCCGGACCAGGTAGTTGCTGCGGGTGTGGCACAGGCACTAAGGGAGAGTGCGAGGAACAGGGAAAGAAAGAGCAGGATGGTGATTTTCGACGAGGAAATGTGCATCGGTTAAACGTCTCCTAAGGGACGGGATCGTATCCACCTGGGTTGAACGGGTTGCAGCGCAAAACGCGCCAGATGGCCATCAGTGAGCCTTTGATGGCGCCATACTTATAGATAGCCTGGTAACCGTAATGGGAACAGGTGGGGTAAAAGCGGCAGGTATTCGGCGGCAGGGTGCGCGAGATGGTCATCTGGTAAAGGCGGATCAGAGCCAAAAGCACCCAACGCGGCCAGTAGAGGGGCGTGCGTGGCAGATCGCGCAAGCGGGGTTCGTTGGGGTGATCGGTGTGTAGGTGAAATTCACTCATGGTCTTCGTCGGATGGGGTACTCAGCAAGCCTGCCCGACGAAGCAGGGCTTCGAGGGCTTGGCGAATTTCGGCAAAGTTGGCCTGCAGGATCGGCGGGCGGGCGATGAGGATCATATCACCGCTTTGGGTGATAAAGGGCAAAAAGCTCTGTATGGCGGCGCGCAACAACCGTTTGGCGCGATTGCGCCGCACGGCTTTGCCCAGTTTTCGCCCGGCGGCAACGCCAACCCGGATGCCCGGCTCGGGATGAGGATAGAAGAGCAAAATAAGAAGCGGGTGGGCATAGGACTTTCCCTCCTGCCGCACCCGTTGGAAATCGGCGGCGCGTGTGAGGCGGAAGCGTCGCTGCACCTCAAGACCAGCGTAGACGCTTAACATGTGCATTCGAGCGAACGGTCAGACGATGGCGTCCCTTCAGTCTGCGGCGCTTGAGCACTTGACGACCATCTGCAGTGGACATGCGAGCGCGGAAACCATGCACGCGCACACGACGACGAATTTTGGGTTGATAGGTTCGTTTTGGCATGAAAACACCTCATAAACGGATGGAATATTCGATAGAGTGCCAAAAGAACATTATACCATATGGTAGCGATCTGTGAGGCTTATGGCTGCCCAATACGTGCTTTTTGGGATGTTCTAATCGAGCAGCGATATTTGCTGAGCGGATCAACACAAATATTTGCGGCGCGAACCATGGCTGCATGATATGCAGAGATGTGGTCGCCGATGTGTTCGTTTTTTCAACGAGGTACAGTCTATAAGGGCATAGGCTGAAGCGCAGTGTTATGGATGCACAGGCATGGACAGCTAAAGCCCGTGCTACGATCTGCACAGGCTAAAGCGCTGTGCTACGATCAAAAATCGGGGTCGGTTTTGTGACCGACCCCGAGCGTTGCTAGCGAATGCGGAACATCTGGGTGAGCTTCATGGCCAGGTTGAGATCGCCGGCCAGTTTGAGCTTGCCCTCCATGAAGGCACGCATCCCATCCAGCTCGCCGGTGAAGATCTTGATGTAATCGCTTGAATCGGCGGTGAGGGTCATACGCGGGGATGGGTGGACGCCTTGCTGGACGGTCACTTTGCCGTCTTTGATCTCCGCATACCAATCGCCGGCTTCGGCACCGGTAAAGTGAAACTGGATCACGGCTTCTAGGCCGGGTGCTTTTTCCGGAAGGAACGCGCCGGGCATTTTGGACATCAGGTCTGCAATTGTCAATGGCATTTTAGCCTCCTTGGTAGATTAACGGGTTAGGTTTTCAAAGATGGCCGCCGCACCCATGCCACCGCCGATGCACATGGTGACCATGCCGTAGCGCGCTTTGCGGCGTTCCATCTCGTAGACCAATTGCGTGGTGAGCTTGGCACCGGTGCAACCGAGCGGGTGTCCCAGGGCAATGGCACCACCGTTGACGTTGGTGATCTCTTCGTTCAGCCCTAGCTCGCGGATCACGGCCAGGGATTGGGCAGCAAAGGCTTCGTTGAGCTCGATCAGGTCAATCTCTTCCAGCCGCAGACCGGCTTTTTTCAATGCCTTCGGAATGGCCACCACCGGGCCGATGCCCATCAGTTCCGGCGGTACGCCGCCCACGGCAAAGGAGACGAAGCGCGCTAGCGGGCGCAGGCCGAGCTGCTTTGCCCGTTCGGCGGACATGATCAACACTGCCGCCGCGCCATCCGACATTTGGGAAGCGTTCCCGGCCGTCACCGTGCCGCCTTCTTTGAAGGCCGGTTTTAGTTTGGCCAGCGCTTCCATATTCGTATCGGCGCGCGGCCCTTCATCGCGGCTCACCGTAAAGCGCCGGGTGATCACTTCGCCATCCACGAACTCTTTGACTTCCACCTCGACCGGCACCAATTCCGGGTCAAAGAGGCCACTTTCCACAGCTTTCACGGCTCGCTGATTGGAGCGCAGGGCAAAGGCATCCTGATCTTCGCGGGAGATGTTGTATTTAGCGGCGACGTTTTCGGCCGTGAGCCCCATGTTGGTGTAATATTCGGGCAGTTCTTGGGCAAAGTAGGGGTTGGGGGAAAACTTATACCCCGTCATCGGCACCATGCTCATGGATTCGGTGCCACCGGCGATCGCAATGTCAATGTCTCCGGCCATGATCATATAGGCGGCATGGGCAATTGCCTGCACTCCGGAGGAGCAGAATCGGTTGATCGTTTCACCGGGGACGGAGATCGGCAAGCCGGCGCGCAAGGCAATCATGCGGGCCATGTTCATTCCCTGTTCGCCTTCGGGGAAAGCGCAGCCGATGACCACATCCTCGATCTCGGCCGGGTCGAGGGCAGGAGTGCGGCGCAGCAGCTCTCGAATGGTCAGGGCGGCCAGCTCGTCCGGGCGCACGGTGGCTAATCCGCCGCGGCGCGCCTTGCCGACCGGTGTGCGCACAGCATTGACAATAACAGCTTCGCGTGTCATAGGCTCACTCCTCTAGTTTCGCAAAGGCTTCCCGGTCTGGAGCAGCGCCCACATGCGCTGTTGCGTCTTCTCCTCACCGCAGAGGGAAAGGAAAGCCTCGCGCTCCAGATCGAGGATATATTGTTCACTCACCCATTGCGGGCGACTGAGATCGCCACCGCAGAGCACATAGGCCAGCTTGCGCGCTAGGTGGGCTTCGTACTCGGTGATATAGCCACCTTCTTTGAACATGAACGCGCCGACCTGGAGAGCCCCCAGCATATCGTGACCGGCGGCGTAGATCGGTTCCGGCTCCGGCGGGTGATAGCCGCTTGCCACCATGTGCAGGACCTCGCGCTTCGCCTCAGTTAGCAAGTGATCGCGGTTCATGACGATGCGATCGGCAGGACCCAGGATGCCCATCTGTCGGGCTTCTTCGGCGCTGGTGGCCACTTTAGCCTGCCCGATCTGCTCAAAGGCACGTTGCAGGAAGGGCAGGACGATGGCGTTCTCCGTGCGCATGGCCGGGTTGATGATGCGGCGCATGATCTCCTTCGTCCCGCCGCCGGCCGGGATCACGCCTGCGCCCAGCTCCACCAGCCCAATGTAGGTTTCGGCGGCGGCAACGACACGGCTGCCATGCATGGTGATTTCGCAGCCTCCGCCCAGGGTCAGGCCAGCGGGTGCGATGACGACGGGCTTGGGGAAGTAGCGCATGCGCATGTTCAGGTCTTGCAGCTTGCGCACGGCCTGATTGAGCATATCCCACATCTTTTGCTGGGCCAGCATGACGATCAGGAATAGGTTAGCGCCGGCGCTGAAGTTTTCGGCCTCGTTGCCTACTACCAGCCCGAGGAATTCGCGCTCCACCCGGTCGAGGGCCGTGTTGAGCATGTTCATGATGTCATCGTCCAGGGCGTTCATCTTCGTGTGGAATTCCACACAGGCGACCCCATCGCCCAGATCGTAGAGGGTGGCGCCGGCGTTCTTTTCGATCACTTTCTGCTCGCGCAGCAGCACCAGGCCGGCCGGGCGCGGAATGGGGACGTAGTCACCTTTCTGTACGTCGTATACGCCGACCTTTGAGCCGTTCTGGTACTGATAGAAGGTCTCTTTGCCGGAGGCCAGCATTTGTTCCACCCAAGGAGCAGCAGGGTAGCCTTCGGCTTTCATTTTTTCGAGTGTCTCGCGCACGCCTAGGCGATCCCAGGTTTCGAAGGGGCCGGCCTCGTGCATGAAGCCCCAGCGCACGGCATCATCAATCGGTTTGGGCGTATCGGCAATTTCGGGTAGCAGGGTAGAGACGTACTGGAAACCTTGGTAGGTGAGGGCGCGCACCAGCTGCGCGGCGCGATCGTTTTCGGCCAGCAGTGCCTTGAGCCGCTCCCCGAGGTCCTCGATATCCTTCACCTTGCCCACGGATTCAAAGCGCGGCTTCGAGGGGGGCACATGCTCCAAGGTCTGCAGATCGAGCGGCCAGAATTCCTTTTTGCCGTTTTGCGTCACTTCTTTATAGAAGCCGATGCGCGTCTTATTGCCTAGCCAGCCGCGTTCGATCAGAGTGCGGATGAGGGCGTTCGGCTTTTCGGCGCGCAGGTAGGTTTGCGCCAGCGTATCGTGCGGGATAGCCGGGGCCAGGTTTTTGCCCACGTGATCCCACACATCTACTCCGACCAAGTCGATCAGGCGAAAGGTGGCCGTCTTCGGGCGGCCGATCAGCGGCCCGGTGATCGCATCCACTTCTTCGACGGTGTAGCCGTTTTCCAGGATGTAGTTGAGGGCGAAGGCACCGGTGCCGAACGCCACGCGATTGCCGATGAAGTTCGGCGTATCCTTGCACAGCACGATGCCCTTGCCCAGGCGATATTCACCGAACCAGGAGATGAACTCCACTACCTGCGGCAGGGTATCGGCCGTGGGGATGATCTCTAAGAGCTTCAGGTAGCGCGGCGGGTTGAAGAAGTGCGTGCCCAGGAAGTGCTGGCGGAAGCCCTCCGAACGGCCGACGGCGATCTCGCGGATCGGGATGCCGGAAGTGTTGGTGCTAACGATGGCATGCGGGGCACGGACGGCGTCAATGCGGGCCATCAGGTCCTGCTTGATCTTCAGGTTTTCGATGACCGCTTCGATGATCCAATCCGCTTCGGCGACGGCATCGAAATCGTCTTCTAGGTTGCCCAGGCGCACCAGCGTCTTCAGATCGGAGGACATCAGGTTGGCTGGGCGCGCCTTCAGGCAGCGATCCCAGCCATCGTTGACGATCTTATTGCGCGCGGCGCGATCGTCAGGCGGCGCATCCTTCGGGACGATATCCAACAGCGTCACCAGAACGCCGGCGTTGGCCAAGTGAGCTGCAATCGCTGCTCCCATCGTTCCGGCGCCGATCACGACCGCTTTGCGAATGGTATACGGGAACATGCTCACCTCCCTATCTTAATTCGGTACCGCTATAGCCCAGGATCTGACGCGCCACGATCAGGCGGTTGATCTGGCCGGTGCCTTCGTAAATATCGGTGATCTTGGCATCGCGGAACCACTTTTCAAGCAAGTATTCGCGGCTATAGCCGAGGGGACCCATGAGCTCCACGGCGCGTTGTGTGATGCGCGTCACCACATCACCGGCTTTGACTTTGCTCATGGAGGAGGCCAGAGCGTTCGGCATGCGGTTATCTGCCATCCAAACAGCCTTGATCACCATTAGCCAAGCCGAGCGGAGCATGATCTCCATGTCGATCACCTCGCGCTCGATGTTGGTCAGCTTTTTTCGCGGCAGGCCATAGCGGATCTGCACGCCGTTTTCGGCGAGCTTCTCTTTGACGAATTCCAGCGCCGCCCGCGCCACACCGACTCCGGTAGCCGCCACCAGTGGACGAGTGGCATCGAAGGTAGCCATGGCCTTCTTGAAGCCTTTCTCGGTCTCCTTTTCCACGGTGGGGCTCCCCAGGATATGATCGAAGGGCACGCGCACGTCCTGCAAGACGATGGCGGCCGTATCCGAGCAGCGAATGCCCATCTTCTTTTCCAGCTTGGTCACTTTGACGCCTGGCGTGCCCATTTCGACGACGAAGGCGCGCATGCCGGCGCGCCCGGCGCTCGGATCGATCGTCGCCCAGACGACGATAAAGCCTTTGCCGAACTCCTCGCGTGGGGTGATGGATTTATCACCGGCGGTGACGAAGATCTTCTCGCCGTTGAGCACCCACTCGTTGGTTTGGGGATCGAGCACGGCTGTGGTGCGGATGGCAGACGTATCGGAGCCGGCATGTGGTTCGGTCATGCACATGGCGGCAAAGGTCGGTTTCTCTTCGGCAAAGCGCGAAAGGAATTTTTGGCGCTGTTCCGGTGTAGCAGCAGCTTGGACTGCGGCGGCGCCCAATCCGCCACCCGGCGTCACCAGATACATCCCCACATCGCCCCAGGCAAGCATCTCCAGCATGTGCGCCAGCATCTGGTAACCGATCGGTGGGCGCTTCTCTTTCTCTTCGGCGGGCTTCTCCTCGCGCTCACGCGGTGCCAGCGAACCGGCTCCGGTGGCGCGCATAGCCTGATGCATGAAGTTGATGTAATCGTAGGGGATCTCGTGCTCGTGTTCATCGAAGTAGCGCGAGACAGGACGCATCATGTTCTCGGCTACCGTCTTGAGCACGTACTGTTGCTGCAGGATGGGTTTTGGGGGTTCAAATTCGATCATTGCTTCCTCCTCGAAAGTCCAAATCGGTTCACACCATCATCAGGCCGGTGAAGGTGGCAAAGCCACGTCCGTTGCGCATCCAGAGTTCCACCGGATGATCGCGAATGTAGCCATGACCGCCCAGGATTTGCACAGCGCGGTCGGTGACCATCATGACCATATCTATGGCGCCGGTTGCGACCAAGTAGGCCTCCTGATAGGCATCCTCCTTACCGACATCGATCTTCCAGGCCGCCTCCCAGTTCAACAGGCGAATGGCCTCGATCTCGGTCGCCATTTCGGCCAGCATGAAGGCGATCGCCTGTTTCTGGGCGATCTTCACGCCGAAGGCCTCGCGCTCTTTGGCGTAATCGCGCGAATACTCAAAGGCTGCCCGTGCTACTCCCACGGCCATGGCGGCCTGCGCCACCCATTGCGCTGCCAGGATCGACTCCATGGCGTGACCGGCCTCACCACCCAGGCGATTGGCCTTTGGGATGCGCACCTCGTTCAGCGTCACGCGGTAGAACGGCAACGCGTTCAGCCCCATCAGCTTATCTCGCTCGGTGGAAATCTCCAATCCGGGTGTGCCAGCTGGGACGATGAAGCCCTGCGTTTGCCCGTTCAGCGAAGCATACACGATCATCGCCGGTGCTTGAGCGGCAAAGGGCACCCAGATCTTTGTCCCTTTTAGCACGTATTCCCCGTCCTGTTCCTCGGCGGTGGTGCGCAGGGCGTGGATGTCAAAGTCGAAGAAGGGCTCGATCGTTGCGGCCGTATAGGGACGCCATTCGGCCTCGATCACCGCCGGCAGGTATTCCTGTTTCTGCGCCTCGCTGCCAACCAATAGGATTGGCAGGGCGAACAGGTTGGGCGTGAAGACGGCCATCGCGCCGGTCAGGTCTCCCCAGGCCATCTCCTCGGCGGCCAGCACGCCGGTCACGGCTGAGCGTTCGCCAAAGCCGCCATAGGCTTCTGGGATGGATGCCTGGAGCACTCCCAGCTCCCACCCCTTTTCGATGAGCTTAGGCGGCAATTCGCCGCCTTCCTCGGCTTCACGTGCCGCCGGGCGCAAATCGTTCGCTGCATAGCGATTGATCGCTTCGATCAGCATTTTTTGCTCATCAGAAGGTTCAAACGAATACATAGTTCCTCTCCTCAGGTAGGACTTCAGATTCCGAACCAGGACGTACGCGTTGATACTGCAATGGCGCTTCTTCCTCCTTTCCGTTCACGATCTCCAGCCACCCCCGCTGGTAGAGATATTCCACATAGGCACCCATCTTTTCGATCACCAGCAATCCATCGTACCCTTCTTTTACGCCGTAGAGCAGTTGGGTTGCTTCCCAGATGGTGTGTGGCCGGTCAAAGGACTCGAGCACCTGGGCCAATCGTCGTCCCAGGCGTTGCCGGGTGCGCTCCAGTGTCGCTGCGGCATTTTCCAAGGGAGCATGGTGACCACCCAGTACCAAGCGCGCTTGCTGGACCCACGGGCGCATTCGCTGCAGAGACTGTAGGTAATGTTCGATGCCCATAAAGGGGATAATGGACTCGGGTGCCTGGTGAGGCGTTGCACCGTTCAGGAGCATATCGCCGCTAAAGAGCACATCCTCCAAGCGGATCAGAATATGGCCTGGGCAATGGCCCGGCACATGGAGCATCTGCAGCGGCCCGAGCTGCATCCCCTGCGCTTCGTAGGTGAAATCCACCTCCACCGAGCGGTAAAGCATCTTGGTCATGCGGTACATGTGCAACATTTCGCGTCGCTTTTCCGCCTCCACTCCGGCCTGGCTCAGGAAGCTCTCCAAGCGGCGGCCGAGCAACGTCAACCGACCCTCGTGACGGCTCACGGTTTGCCAATCCAGCTCGTGCACGCCGATCTGCGCTCCGCTATGGGCGCGGATGTGCCCGATGCCCCCGAAGTGATCGATATGACCGTGGGTTAGAAGCACATGGGTTAGGTCTTGTAAGCGATACCCTAACTGCTGTAGCCCTTCCTCCAAGCCCTGGATCGAGCTCGGCAGGCCGGAGCCAGCATCGATCAAAATGCGTTCCGCCCCTAAATCGATCAGATAGATATACGCCCAAAAATTTGGGAAGACTTCCAGTGGTAAGGCAATAATGCGTTTTCCGCTTTGGGTGTGGAATTCACGCATCGGGACCTCCCTGGCGCGGCAACAAGCCGTTTAACAGCAAATCGGCATAGGCCTCGCCAATTTGCTCTACCGAAAGCGGCCCTTGGGGAGAATACCAGGTGATCGTCCAATTCAGAATGCTTAGGATGGCGCGCACCGTCAGTGGCACATCGCCAACCGAGAACTTTCCTTCCTGACGCCCCTGTTCGATCACCTCGCGCCAAAGCATCTCAAAACGATCGCGTTTAGGTACATGGCGTAGGCGCAACCCCGGTTCTAGGGAACGGTGTTCCAAAAGGAGCACAGCGGCTAGGTCAATCTCGTCGGTCAATGCTTTCAGGTAGGTGAGGATCATTTGGCGCAGCTTCATATCGGCCGGCAGGCTTTGATGAGCCAGCGGTTCCAGATGTTCAAAGAGCAAATCCAAAGCGCGATCAAGCAGCGCGAGCAAAATTTCCTGTTTGCTGGAAACATGATGGTACAGGCTGGCCTTCTGCAGATTCACTGCCTCGGCAATATCCTGCATCGAAGCGCCGTGAAATCCCTTTAGGCGAAAGACCTGTGCTGCCGCTTCGAGAATATCATCGCGTGTCATCGCTTCTCCCTACCGAACGGTCGGTAGGGATAGGATACTACAAAACGGGAGGGGTGTCAAGAGGGTCCTGCCCTGCAAAGCTCATCTCTATGGGCTTGATCGGGAGGCGCGGGCGAACAGGAATCACGAAGGTGTAATACCACGAAGGGCACAAAGGTAGCAGAGATAAACCTTTTGCGGTGGGGCCATTTTGGGCCAAAAATCCATCTTCTGTTCCATAAAACCCGTGCGATCGGTCGGACGTGATCGCCGTGAACTCAATGCTCAGAAAACCCATCACCATAGCTATGTCTATCGTTCTGAGCAAAATGTCGTAAAATAAGAGTAAAAGAAGGATGGATCGGTCGGTAGCAGAGGAAATGCTGAGAGATGTTCCCAAAAGCGTTTTGTTCTGCGCACCAAGGCTGAAAAGATAGATCTATGCATACCCCACAAGTGCTTCTGGCGCTGGTTTTGCTCATCCTGGGAGGCTTTTATGCCTGGGTAGGCATCTATATTTCGCATCGTCAGATAAAGGCCCGCGCCTCTTTTATGGGCATGATGCTCAGCATGAGTCTGTGGAGCCTTTTCTACGGACTGGAGATCATGGCCAACACCCTCTCGGCAAAATTGCTATGGGCGCGGATGGGATATTTGGGGATTGTCAGCCTGCCGGTTTTCTGGCTCACCTTCGTTCTGACCTTCATCGGCCATTCTGATCTTCTCACGAAGCGTTTCCACCGTGCCTTATGGATCATTCCACTGCTGACCCTGGGAATGGTATGGACCAACGATCTTCACCACAGTATTTGGAGCGCCTATTGGATTGACGAAACCTCGCCCTTTTTCCTTGCTGTTTATCAGCATGGCTGGTACTTTTGGATCCACACGATCTATTCCTACGGTTTGATCTTGGCAGGGACGGTGATCCTGGGGGTGTCTTCGCTCCAATTGGTGGGAATCTATCGCTTGCAATCCTTGAGCATGTTCTTCGGAATGTTGGTGGCTATTTCAGGAAATCTCCTATACTTGAGTGGTCTGCTTTCTATTCCCGGCCTCGATGTGACTCCAATTACCTTTTTTCCGACCACATTAAGCATCCTCTGGGCAATACGGCGCTATCGCCTTTTAGAAGTTGCCCCGTTGTCTTTTGGCCAGATCGTAGAAACTTTCTGGGAAGCGGTCATTGTTTTAGATGAGCACCAGAGGGTGCTTTATATGAACCCGGCTGCCGAAGCACTGATCGGCAAGACATATGAAAGCGTAGTCGGGAAGCCGTTCTATGAGGTGTGTCAATTTGCTCAATCCTTGCGTAACGATCTATCTGGTGTAGTAGAACGTCAGGTGGAGATTGCTTTGGAGAAAGAGGGGCAGGAGATCGTCATGGAGATCGCTCTGCACCCTATCGAACTGATCCATCGCGGACAGAAAGGCACACTGCTGGTACTGCGCAATGTGACCGAAGTGCGCTTGGCGCAGCGGGCAAAAGAACGCTGGACGGCCATTCTGCAGACGCTTTCCGTTACTGCAGTCGAGCTCATGCGTGCCTCTGCCTGGGAAGATGTCACGCCGGCCGTTTTGGAAGCACTGGGGCGGGCCGCAGATGTCAGCCGGGTATACCTTTTTCAAAATCTGATAGAGCATCCGAATACTCTCATCTTCTCTCAACGTTTTGAATGGGCCGCACCACACGCCAGCCCACAAATCGAGAACCCAGAACTCAAAGCATTCCGTCCCATGGAACAGGGATTTGAACGCTGGGTTGGATTGCTCTCCGAAAATAAGGTAATCAATGGACCTATCCGTACATTTCCGCCAGCGGAACGCCCAATCCTGGAAGCGCAAGAGATCCGTTCCATCCTGGTTGTTCCCATCTTTGTAGAAGGGAGGTGGTGGGGGTTCCTGGGCTTTGATGAGTGTCGTTCGGAACGCAAGTGGGAGACAAATGAAATACAGGCCTTACGCCTTTCTGCTGAGCTCTTTAGCGCTGCCATTCAACGTCAGACAATGCAATTTGAAATGGAGCAGCACCAGCAAACGTTAGATGTTATGCAAGAGATTATCATGCTGGCGCTCCAAAGCTATACGCTGGAAAGCATGGGGCAAACGTTGGTTGATCACTTGGGCATGCTGACCGGGGCGGAGCATGCTTTCTTTACCCTCTGGGATGAGGAGCAGCAACGGGTGGTGCCTTTAGCCGCTTACGGAAAATATCGTGATGTGTATTCCAGAATGGCTCCCAAAGCGGGAGGACAAACCCTCACCGCTGCGGCACTGGAACGAGGGGGAACGCTGATCGTGGAAGATACCTTGAATACGCCCTACCTCGATCCCCAGATCGCCAGACAGTTTGAAACACGTTGTATGCTGGTGTTGCCTCTGATCGCCGATGGTCAACGGCTGGGGGCGCTCTTGCTGGGATACTCTCATCCCCATACCTTTACAGCCCAGGAAATTGCTATTGGCGAGCGGACGGCGGCGCTGGTCGCTCTGGTTTTGCTCAAATTCAATGCTGTGGCGCGGGCCGAACGGCGTGCCCAAGAAGCAGATACCCTGCGCCACGCCGGAGCAGCCATCGTTTCTACCTTGCAGCTGAATGAAGTGATCGAGCGCATTCTCGATGAACTCCAGAAGGTGATCCCTTATGATAGTGCCTCCGTGCAACTGTTAAAGGATGGTGTGCTGGAGATTGTAGGCGGGCGTGGTTGGGAAGATGTGCGTCAGGTACTTGGAATACGCTTTCCGTTGGACGGAAGCAATCCAAACACGGTAGTGATTCAAACGCTGGAACCCCTCTTGTTGAAGAACACCTCTTCCTATCCTGAGTTCCAAAAGCCGCCTCACCATCGCATTCGCTCCTGGTTGGGAGTGCCGCTGCTGGCCCATGGGCGCGCCATTGGCCTCTTAGCCATTGATAGCTATCATGAAAACTTTTTCACCCAGGAACACGTCAATCTGCTGACAGCTTTCGCCAATCAGGTGGCGATGGCGCTAGAAAATGCACGTCTCTACGAAGAAACTCAGATGCAGGCCCTTACCGATCCACTTACCGGTCTTTACAACCGGCGTGGTTTGATAGAGCTGGGCAAGATCGAGCTGGGGCGTGTCCTACGCCAACAGAAACCGTTTTCCTGTGTTATGTTGGATATCGATCACTTCAAACGGATGAATGATACCTACGGTCACTTGGTGGGCGATCAGGTGTTGCATGTGTTGGCCCGGCGCTGTGAAAAAGCCACCCGCGAGCTGGACTTGATCGGACGCTATGGTGGGGAGGAATTCCTAATTCTTCTACCAGAAGCCGATTGGCATGCTGCCTTGAATATTGCCAATCGTCTGCGTATTCTGGTGGCAGAAGCCGCAATCCCCACTCGTGTCGGGCCGCTACGGGTGACGATTAGCCTGGGCGTGAGCCAGTACACTGCTACCGATGGGGGGCTGGAAGCACTCATCGAACGCGCTGATCGGGCGCTCTATCAGGCCAAGGAGAGAGGGCGCAATCAGGCTGTGGCCTTTGAGGAAATGCGCCAGACTTGATATAAACCGAGGCGATGATTTTCTCCATCTGAGAAAAAGGTTTCCACGATTTCAAATTCGGCCTCACTTGCTAGTTGTTCTAACTCAGAGAGGCTGAAATGGTGAACGTAGCGCAAGCCGCGCCCGCCGTGTCGCCAATCGAGCAGGTAATCTCCTTCTTCAAGGTCGGCAGCGCTCAATCCAACGCTTTCCCAGGGTTGAATGCGCCGGCTCAGGCGAGGACTATTGAGGAATTGCCATTCTGAGTGATAGAAGAAGCCTTGGGGGTGCAAAAGACGACGCACTGCCTGTAACAGATGCAAACGCAGCGCATGGCCAGGAATATGATGGAGCACGGCAAAGGCTGTGATCCGATCGAAAGGCGCGGCACGTGCTACTCGGCTTTCCCACTCCTCCGTCCGGGTTAGATCGGCCTGGAGGAAGAGCGCCGAATACCCTGTCGGGATGCGCGCAGCTTCACGGAGCAGGGGAATGCTAAAGTCCAGACCTAGGTATCCGCCGCGATGACCGGCCTCGGCCAGCTCACGCGCCAATTGGCCGCCACCACAGCCCAGGTCCAGGATACGATCCGTTGCTTTCCATCGATTTATTAATTGTCGAACCCCCGGCTGCACCCGGCGGCGGGTGATGGCAAAAGCCTCGCCGAAATCCTGGTAGAATTGACGATTGATCTCGATTAACTGCCGAACAACTTCTGGTTTCACGATGGCTGATTATACGATAGAAATCCTGGAACGACAGCGCCTGTGGCGTGAGCGAAAATCCCTAAACGATGCAAAACGGGAAGCCGCTCGGCGCGCTTTATTGGCAATTCAGCGCGGGGAGGATGTGTTACGTGTCTTGCGTGCCCAGCCTTTGCCCGATGGCAGCTTCCTGAGCAAATCTGCCTTGGTGAGCGTTTACTATGAGCTGGTGCAGCGCGGCGAATTACAGGCCGATGCGCGGCTGCTGGAGCGCATTCGTCTAAAGCCGGTACGCACGCTTTCCGGCGTTACTACGGTGACGGTGCTGACCAAGCCCTATCCTTGTCCCGGCAAATGTATCTTTTGTCCGACGGATGTGCGCATGCCGAAATCCTATCTGCCGGATGAGCCGGGGGCGATGCGTGGCCTGGAACATGCGTTTGACCCGTATGCCCAGGTGCGGGCGCGCTTGGAAGCACTGCAGGCGACAGGGCATCCGACCGATAAGATCGAATTACTCATTCTGGGCGGCACCTGGAGCGCCTATCGCCGCGATTACCAGGCTTGGTTTGTGCGCCGCTGCTTTGAGGCGCTGAACGAAGAAGGAGCGCCCCAGGAAGCGGACCCGACGCGCGATCGCCCGCCTCAGCCGATCGATTTACAAGCTCTGGCAGAGGTTCATTGTCGCAATGAGGACTCACCTCATCGGAATGTCGGGCTGGTGATCGAAACCCGACCGGATGAGGTCACGCCGGAAGAAATCCGCTGGTTACGTACGTTGGGGGTGACCAAAGTGCAGCTCGGCGCCCAGAGCCTGGATGACCGCATCTTGGAACTTAATCAACGCGGGCATAATGTGGAAACGACGCACCGGGCTGTGCGCCTGTTACGGGCTGCCGGCTTCAAGATCGTCTTACACTGGATGTCGAATTTGCTCGGTGCTACGCCGGAAAGCGATCGCGAGGATTTTGCCCGCCTGTGGCAGGGGCTTTGCCCGGATGAGATCAAAATTTACCCCACCCAGTTGTTGGAAAATGCCGATCTCTATGCCTTTTGGAAACGTGGCGAATACCGGCCTTACACAACGGAGCAATTGATCGATCTCCTAGCGGATCTTAAAGTCACCATCCCGCCGTATTGTCGCGTCAACCGCGTGATCCGCGATATTCCTTCTACCCATGTGGTGGCCGGAAACCGCCGCACCAGCCTGCGCCAGGATGTTTTGCGCGAAATGGAACGACGCGGCACGCGCTGCCGCTGCATTCGCTGTCGCGAGGTGCGCGAGCAATCTGTACACCCGGAAATTCTAGATTTCCAGGACCTGACCTACCGAGCCGATGGAGCAGAGGAGCATTTTCTTTCCTTTATCACCCCGCAGGATCGCTTGGCCGGCTTTTTACGGCTTTCGCTGCCCCAGGTGGATGCACCGGATGTGGGGATCGCCGAACTAGAAGGGGCGGCGTTGATCCGCGAGGTCCATGTCTATGGGCAATCGTTGCCGGTGGGAGCCGAACGAGAGGGGGCAGCACAACATGTCGGTTTGGGCACCCGTTTGCTGCAGGAAGCTGAAAAGTTGGCCCGCGCCCACGGCTATCGCCGCCTGGCAGTCATCGCGGCCGTTGGCACGCGGCGCTATTACCTTGCCCGTGGCTTCCGGCGCGGTGAGCTCTATCTGATCAAGGATCTGGAATAACGCGTATGGAACTGCTTTCGCTCTTCTGGATTTTTCTCAAGGTCAACATGCTGAGCATTTCCGGTTTAGCATCCATCGGTCTATTGCACCAGGAGGTCGTCGGTCGTTGGGTCACCAATGAGCAGTTTGTGCAGGCGGTTTCCTTTGCCAGCGTTTTGCCCGGAAGCGATGCTTTGCAGCTGGCTATGTTTATCGGCCTCCAGGCGCATGGTATGCCTGGAGCAATGGCAGCGCTTTTAGGTTCTCTCTTACCGCCCACGGTTCTCATGCTGGCTCTGGTATTGTTGCTCTATCGTCTGCGCCGCGAGGCCTGGATCAGCCGCTTTGTGGAAGGGTTGACACCGGCTGTAGCCGTCTTGATGCTCTATGTGGCATGGAAATTGCTCGGCGGTGCTTCTTTTACCCTTGATTGGCGCACCCTGCTTCTTGGCCTGGGTGCCCTAGTAGCCTTCTTGTTCAATGCGCCACCGCCGGCAGTGTTGATCGTCAGTGGTCTGGCCGGAATTTTCCTTTTCAAATGACAATGAAGATCGCTAATCTTTCTTTGTTGCGCCTTTGGGCACGGCTTTTTTGGACGTTCCTGAAGGTCAATCTGATGACTTCTTCCGGGCCGGCTTCGGTGGGATTGATTTACAAAGAGGTGGTGGGCAAAATCATGGATGAGGAGCACTTTGTCGAAGCAGTGGGGTTCTCAAATGTGGTCCCCGGTAGCGAGGCGCTGAAACTAGCTATGTTTATCGGCTACTCAGCGGGAAGAATCGGTGGGGCGCTGGCAGCCTTGCTAGGAGCGATCTTGCCACCGACGGTGAGTATGTTAATCGTTACCCTGGCCGTGCAACAGTTCCAGGATGCACCCTGGATGAAAGGCTTCATCCGTGGTATGGCTCCGGCGCTGGCCATGCTGGTAGCTTTAGCCGCTTGGAAAGTGTTTTATAACGGCAAACGCATTCGCAAGCGAGCTGTTCTCCTGGCAATGCTGTGTCTGCTTGCTCTCTTTGCGGGGGTGATGCCGCCTCTTGTGGTGTTATTGGCAGGCATTGTCGGTATCTGGCTCTTTCGGTGAGGCATATGCGCGAGATGTCAGTTTCAGTTTATACCAATGGCCATTCGGCCACCTGGCCGGCTATTGAATATGCGGCGCACCTAGCAAGTGCCAGTGCACAACCTTTGCGCCTGATTGCGATTGACGAAAGCCCGCACTCCCCTCTCCCTGATGCGGCTCATCCTTTAGAAGCTTTCCTGGAGCAGGCTAAAGTGCTTTTTGACCGGCACGGGATTCTTTTTGAGATGGAAATATATCGGGGGCATGCAGAGGATGTGATCCCCTTGCGGGTCAATGAGTCACCTGAGCGTTTACATTTGCTCTCGCCATTGGGGCGCCCTCCGCTGCGACGCTTGATCTGGGGACGATCTTTTCGCCACATTATGGCAAAGGCTATCGGCCCCTTGCTTTATGTGCCGCGTTTTTCATGGCCGCCGAAAGAGGTATTGATCTGCGTGGGTGGGATCGGCTATGAGGTCACCGCCGAAAATCTCGGCCTGCGATTTGCACAGCATTTCCAGGCCCATGTGACCTTGCTAACCGTGATCCCGCCGGCCGATTTGGATTATCCGCTGGTACATCAGGTGCAGGAGCACGAACGTGATCTATGGGAGACGGATACCCCCTTGGGACGTGCCTTGCGCCGCGGTCTGCAGCAGGCAGAGAAACTCGGTCTGACCGCATCCGTTCATATTCGCCATGGAGAAGTGGTGGAACAAATCCTGAAGGAAATCCGCCAGCTTCAACCCCAACTGGTTTGCATGGGTTCGCCGTTCAGTACCCAGAGCCTGCGACACTACTACATGCCGAACGTTACTGCCGAAGTGGCCGAGGCGGGGCTGGTCCCGGTGCTCACGGCGCGCTATAGATAGGGGGCAATCCGATAATCATTTGAGCGACGCCTACCGCTCTCATCAACAATGTTTGCCGGGTTGCATTGCGGTGGCTCGATAGCGGGTCACACTGTCTGCATGCGGTTGCCAGAAGCCAAAGCCTCAGCCGGGCTTGAGCAGGTAATAGGAACGACTCATGACCTATAACTTTCTAGCAATTCTCCTTCGCAAGTGACTGGCGAGCCTTTAACGAACATTGGAGTGACCTTTACCGTATCTTTACAGGAAAAAGGTATCCTGGAAATGTGCTTCCGTAAGGAAGCCGAAATTTATCACGCAAGGAGAGTCGCTATGAAAAACGCCTGGAAATGGTTGCTCGGAATCGCGATCGTCTTACTGATCTTTGTAGCCCTGCCTTTTGGGCTAGGCTTCTTTGTCCCACGTTACGGCTTTGGCTACGGATGCTGCGGTTGGAGTGGCTATCATGGATGGGGCATGATGCCTTTTGGCCACATGGGATGGGGCATTATGCCTTTTGGCTTCTTCGGTTGGCTCTTCCCCTTGCTCTTCCTGGTGCTGATCGTCCTCGGCATTTGGTGGCTTATCAATGCTCTCAGCGGTTCTAAGAGCACAACCATAAGCTGCCCTTCCTGCGGGAAGCCGTTGGAGAGCAACTGGAAAGCTTGCCCCTATTGCGGATATTCCTTGAGCGCCGGGGAAACCGTGGAGAAGCAATGACCGACGTTGCGGAGGGTAAACTCATGCTATAATTTTTCTCATGAGCGATCCCCTCCGGCAGCGCTACGAAGAACTTAAAGCTCAAATTCATTATCACAACTATCGCTATCACGTTCTGGATGCGCCGGTCATCAGCGATGCGGAGTTCGATCGCCTGATGGCCGAGCTGCGTCAGATCGAGGCAGAGCATCCGGAATGGGTGACGCCGGATTCGCCCACACAACGCGCCGGGACGCCACCGCTCGATAAGTTTGAGAAGGTGCGCCATCCGGCGCCGATCTTAAGTTTGGCAAACGCATTCAATGCAGATGAAGTTCGAGCCTGGTTCGATCGCATTCGCAAACTGGATGAACGCGTCGAACACACGGCTTTCGTCGTCGAGCCGAAAATTGACGGCCTTTCCGTGGTGCTCCATTATCAGGATGGCTTTTTCATCCAGGGAGCGACGCGAGGCGATGGGGAGATCGGTGAGGATATCACGCCCAACCTGCGCACGGTGCGCGCTCTGCCGTTGCGCATTCCCGTGCCTGCCGAGGCAAAACGTCCTGTGCCCAAACGGGTCGTTGTGCGCGGCGAGGCTTTCATTACCATCAAGGATTTCGAAGCGCTCAATCGCCGCCTGGAGGAGGCTGGAGAGCGCACCTATCTGAACCCGCGCAATACGGCGGCCGGCTCGCTGCGTCAATTAGACCCTCAAATTACCGCCTCGCGCCCGATCACCCTTCTGGTCTATCAGATTGTAGCCTGGGAAGATGACCAATTATCCCCTCCGACCACCCAATGGGAAACCCTGGAAACCTTACGGGCATGGGGTTTCCCGGTGACCGAGATCGCCCGCCGCTGCCAAACGCTAGAAGAAGCCATTGTCTATGCCGAAAGCTGGATCGAGAAGCGGGAGAGCTTGCCCTTTGAGGCCGATGGCATGGTGATTAAAATTGATGATCTACGGCTGGCAGCAGACCTGGGCGTGGTGGGGAAGGACCCGCGCGGCGCGATTGCCTTCAAGTTCCCAGCGCGCGAGGTGACCACGCGCCTGTTGGAGATCTGCGTCAACGTTGGACGCACCGGCGTGCTCACGCCCTATGCGGTGCTAGAGCCGGTGGAGATCGGCGGCGTGATCGTAGAGCGCGCCACCCTGCATAACTTCGACTATATTGCCGAAAAAGATATCCGCCCCGGTGATCGGGTGCTGGTCAAACGTGCCGGTGACGTTATCCCCTATATCATCGGCCCGGTGATCGAAGCGCGCCGTGGCGATGAAAAACCTTATCTGCCGCCGCAAAGCTGCCCGGTCTGTGGTCAGCCTGTAGAACACTTTGAGGGCGAGGTCGCCTGGTATTGCGTCAATGCCGCCTGCCCGGCGCAGCTTGTGCGCAATTTGGAACATTTCGTCTCGCGCAACGCCATGGATATTGCCGGATTGGGCATCCGCATTGTCGAACAGCTGGTGGAAGTCGGCTTGGCGCGGGATGTCGCCGATCTCTACACCTTGCGCAAAGAGGACCTGCTCCGTCTGGAAGGTTTTGCCGAGAAAAAAGCGCAGAACTTGCTCGATGCGATTCAAGCATCCAAATCTCGTTCCCTAGCACGGCTGATCAACGCTTTGGGCATTCGTGGTGTTGGGGAGGTTACTGCTGCCGAGCTGGCCCGTCACTATGCAGATCTGGATGCGCTTTCTCAGGCCACCCAGGAAGAACTCATGCAGATCGAAGGTATCGGCCCGAACATCGCCCAGGCAATTGTAGATTGGTTTGTCCGTCCGGCCAACCGGCGCATACTAGAGAAACTGAAAGCAGCTGGCGTTTGGCCGCGGGCCGAAACCCTTGCCCAAGCCGCTGCGGCACCTTTGGCCGGCCTCACGTTCGTCATCACCGGGACCTTGAGCGGCTTCACCCGTGAAGAAGCGAAGGCTTTCATCGAAGCACATGGCGGCAAAGTCACTGATTCGGTCAGCCGCAATACGAGCTACCTGGTCGTCGGAGAAAATCCTGGATCCAAATTGCAAAAAGCCCTTCAGATGGGCATCCCCCTCCTTGACGAAGCAAGTCTACGCCGTTTGATTGAGGAGCGGAGTGGCCGGTTGGGCGACTAGTCGCTCATCCACAGAATGCCATTTGCCATCTAGGTGAACTACGCTCCACTATCCACCATCACAGTCTATCGTCCACCGTCTACGGTCTATTGTCCCTCACCTACGGTCTATCGTCCACCCTACGGTCTATCGTCCACCGTCTACGGTCATTAAAGTCAAGCATCTATATTCCATAGATTCCATTATAATTAGAGCTAGATAAAGGAGGCCGGTTGGTTACCCAAAGCGTTACACCCCCCTCATTTGATAACGAACGTCCCAGTTCTGTCCAGCACCTAGCTCCCGGCTCTTTGCTGGCCAATCGTTATTTGATACAGGAAGTGATCGGAGTCGGGGGCATGGGATCGGTATACCGCGCCCGCGATATGCATTTTCCCAACGTACCGCGGCTGGTAGCGGTCAAAGAAATGATCAACATGGCGCCCGATCCTCTGGTGCGACAAACGATCGTCCAGAACTTTGAGCGCGAAGCGAATATCTTAGCCACCCTCAATCATCCGGCCATCCCAAAAATCTACGATTACTTTTCGCAAGATAACCGCTCTTATCTCGTCTTAGAGTATATCCACGGCAAAGACCTGGAAGCGATTATTAACGAAACCCCAGGCTTTCTGCCGGAAGAGCAAGTGCTCCATTGGGCGATCCAATTGTGTGATGTGCTTTCGTATTTGCACAATCACAAACCCGATCCGATCATCTTCCGCGATATGAAGCCATCCAACGTGATGATCAACTTGAGCGGAGATGTGATGTTGGTAGATTTCGGCATTGCCCGTACTTTTCAGGTAGGGCAAAAAGGGACGATGATTGGCACCGAAGGATACTCCCCGCCGGAACAGTATCGTGGGGAGGCCACCCCCCTGGCGGATATCTATGCCCTGGGAGCCACGCTCCATCATGCCCTCACCCGCCGCGATCCGCGCCTGGAGCCGCCTTTCTCTTTCTCCGAGCGCCCGATTCGCAAGATCAATCCCTCTGTTTCGCCGGAGCTGGAGATCGTAATCAATACGGCGTTGGAATACGAACCTTCCAAGCGCTACCAAAGCGCAGAGACGATGAAGGAGGCCTTGCTTTCTGTAGCGCGCAAAACCGGGGCGCTTTCTCGCCTGCCAACGGTACAAATCCTTTCCTCAACCACCGTCAAGCCCCTTTGGACCTTCAAATGCGAAGATGAAATTCGCACTTCGCCTTTGCTTTACCAGGGACACATTTTTATCGGCTCATATGACCACAACTTGTATGCGTTGGATGCCACAAACGGTTCTTTTATTTGGAAGTATCCTACCGAAGGAGGCGTCGTTACCAGGCCGGCTGTGTCTGAAAGTGAAATCATCTTTGGCTCGGAAGATGGGAACCTTTACGTTCTGAATGTCCGTAGTGGTAAGCTATTGTGGACTTATCCAACCAATGGGCCGGTGCGTTCTTCCCCTCGCATTAGCGAGAATGTTGTAATCTTCGGGTCTGACGATCGCCGAGTACATGCTGTCAATTTAGCACATACCCGAGCAATATGGACTTTTAACGCAGCCGATGCTGTGCGTTCAACCCCGCTCTTCCATCAGGAACGGATTTACGTTGGATGTGAAAGTGGCGATTTCTATTGTCTCGACCTGCGCGGTGAGCTGAAATGGCGTCAGCAGGCGCGGCGTGCCGTCACCGCTTCACCAATTGTCGTCGGGCAGACGATCTATTTCCCCTCGCTGGATGGCATGCTATACGCCGTGGAAGGGCAGACGGGCTGGATCCTTTGGCGCTTCCGCATGGGGAAAGGATCGATCGCCACGCCGGCAACGGCCGAACATTTGCTCTTCGTCGGCTCCGCAGATGGAAATCTCTACGCAGTGGATATGCGTGATGGGCGCGAAGTGTGGCGCTTTCGTGCCGAACATCAGGTAAGCGGTTCTCCTGCGATCTACAAAGATGCTGTATACTTCGGCTCGGCCGATGGGATGTTCTACTGCCTGGAATATCGCACCGGGCGCCTACGCTGGCAATTCCAGACGGGGGGCCCGATCACGGCTGCACCGTTGATCTATGATGACATTGTATATGTGGGCTCTGCAGATCATGTTCTCTATGCCTTGCTGGCCTAAAAAGAGAGGTAGCTGTGTTTGATTTTCTTCGCAAATGGTTCTCTAAGAAACGATCCTCGAACGCCGAAACCCGCCCCCTTTCCCCAGAAGAACTACGGGACGCAGGTCAGGTTGTCGCGACATTGCCCCGCCGCGAGGTGAGCCAATTGGTCGCGGCTTGTGGACAATCGGTAGGCCGTCAGCGAGAGCTCAATGAAGATAGCCTGTTGGCGATTACGTCAACCATTGCAGGGAACACCGGGGGGGTCGCATTTGGGCTGTATGTCATTGCCGATGGTATGGGAGGACATCAATATGGTGAGGTAGCCAGCAATATTGCCGTGCGCGTGGTAGCTTCTCATCTTTTGCGTCGCCTTTTTCCCGCTTTTCTCGATGTTCATCCCCAAGCCCCCGATCAACCTTTGCGTGATCTCCTTGAACAAGCTTTTTTGGAGGCTCAGCGCATGATTCAACGAGAAGCACCAGGCAGCGGTACAACTCTGACTGCCGCCGTGGTGATCGGCCAGCAGGTGACGGTAGCCCATGTTGGCGATTCGCGCGCCTATCTCCTGCATCCCGGTGGATACCATGAAGTGATCACCCGTGATCATTCCTTGGTCAAACGCTTGGAGGAATTGGGACACATTACCCCCGAAGAGGCCGCCTCGTATCCCAACCGCAACGTTCTCTACCGTGCCGTTGGCCAAGGAGACTCATTGGATATCGATGTTTATACTTTCAGCCTTGCCCCCAGCGATTATCTCATGCTTTGCAGTGACGGCTTGTGGGGCGTCGTCTCGGATGAAAAAATCGCCCGTATTTTGCAAGAATCACCCACATTGGAAAAAGCATGTGAAAAACTGGTCGAAGCGGCCAACGAAAGCGGTGGGCCGGATAATATTAGTGTAATCCTGGTGCGTTGGGTCGGTTAAGCATGCCGAATTATTACGAGATCCTCGGGATTCCTCGTGACGCAACGCCTGAAGAGATCCGCAGGGCATATATCTCCCTTGTGCGTCGTCTTCATCCCGATCGCAATCGTTTGCCCGGTGAAACGGAACTATTCCTCGAGGTCCAGCGAGCTTACGAGGTGCTTTCCAATGCCGAGCGTCGGGCGGCCTATGATGCCACTCTGCCGCCGGAAGTCCCTTCTTCCCCTTTTCGCCTAAATACGTTCTATAGCCGTAATGTCTTGCTGAAAATGGAAGAAATCCAGCTCCTGTATATGCTCTGCGAGCTGGAAGTGGTTTCGGGGGAGAAACGCCGCGGGAACTGGAACATCTCCTTGGTCCTGGATCGCTCGACCTCTATGCAAGGGGAGAAACTGGAAACGGTCAAAACGGCGATCTTGGAATGGATAGATGCGTTTACCCCAGAAGATCTATATAGCATTGTTACGTTTAGCGATCGTGCCGAGGTCGTTGTGCCCTCCGGTTTACAACGTAGTGTGCAGCAAACGCGGTCGCGTATCTATGCCATTCATGCCGCCGGTGGCACCGAGATCTATCAAGGCCTGGAGGCGGCTTATGAGCAAATCCTGCGCAGCTATGCTCCTGATCGCCTGAATCACATTGTCCTACTTACCGATGGTCATACATATGGGGATGAACAGGCTTGTCTCCATCTTGCCGAACGGGCGGCAGCACAAGGCATCTTGATCTCTGCCATTGGCCTGGGAGGCGATTGGAACGATGCTTTCCTCGATCGCTTGACTTCGTGCACAGGAGGTAGTGTACATTTCGCTGCCTCGGCGGAAGATGTGGTGCGTCTGCTTAAACACCTATTCCAACAGTTGCAGCAAACCTATGCTGAAGACGTCCTGTTCGATTTCACTTTATCCCAGGACGTGGAAATTTCCTACGTTTTCCGTATTCATCCTGAAACATCTCCTTTGACTCCTGAAAGTCCGCTACACCTGGGTCCCCTCTTGAATGACGAACCCCTTTCCTGGCTGATGGAATTGCGCGTCAAACCACATGCGTTGCAGGCAGAGATGGTAAAACTCCTAGAAGGTGCACTCCGTATCACCCCAATAGGGGCTTATACTTCCTTTCAGGTTCCTTTGCGTGTGATCTGCCCTGTTGCCCAGGAGCCGGATGCTTCGCCTCCGCCGGCGAACCTGGTACAGGCACTTTCTCGCCTTACGCTCTATCGTCTCCAGGAACAAGCTCAGCAGCAGGCGCAGAGCGGAAACTATACGCATGCCACTCGCACATTGCATTACCTGGCTTCCCACCTGATAGGGCAGGGAGAGCGGAGCTTGGCGCGCACCGTCCTATTAGAAGCTGAGCGCCTGCAGCGGGAGGGAAAACTCAGCGAGGAGGGCAAGAAGACAATTAAATATGGCACGCGAGCGCTCATCTCATCCCCGACCAAGAAGGGAGGAAAACCATGATCCTGTGTCCCAATTGCCAACATCATAATCCGGTAGGCGCAGTATTTTGCATCGAATGTGGTGCCCAATTGGTAAATTCTGAGGCTACTGTGACCCAAACGATTCGCACCGATCGCATCCGGGAGAGCATCTCCGAAGCGCCGGAAGTGGCTCCACGTCGCATTGTCACTACAACCTGGTTGACTTTGCATCTGCTCGATAGCGGTCACCTTTTGCCATTGGCCGAGCGCAGCGAATTTACATTAGGACGGATAGCCGAAAATCAACCTGTCATGCCGGATATCGATCTGACCCCGTATCAGGCCCATGCACACGGCGTTTCGCGGCTTCATGCCATTCTGCGCCGCAAAGCCGATAATCAGGTCACTATTATGGATCTTGGTTCTTCCAACGGCACTTATCTCAAAGGACAACGGTTGGAGCCACACCGCGAATATCCGTTGAATCATGGGGATATAATTTCCCTGGGAAAACTGCGTATCCAGGTTCTCTTTCGAGGAGGGTAAGCGATGCCTTATACGCTGATCCTGCATTTGAACAATCAAAGCCCGGTTGTCGGTGAGGTCGAAGAATTGCCCAAGCCGACCGATAACCTGATCATTCTTTCTAACCCTCGCACACGGGAAGGGAAGGACCTGCATTACCTGGAACCAAACGTGATTCGTGTCATCTGGCCGCTCTCCGCCGTCAGCCTGATCGAGATCATCGAAACGGCAGAAGAAGAGATCATCAGCTTTGTGCGAGAATAATATGGCCGCTAACAATCCCACACGCCACCGCATTTTGGTTGTGGACGATGAAGAACGCATGGTGCGCCTGATCCGCCTGAACCTTGAGCGCGATGGCTTCGATGTCGTCGAGGCCTTCAACGGGCGGCAGGCGCTGGAAAAACTGCGTGATACAACCCCCGACCTCGTGCTCCTGGACGTTATGATGCCCGATCTGGACGGATTTGAGGTCTTGCAGATGATCCGCGAGATCAGCAATGTGCCGGTGATCATGCTCACTGCAAAAGGAGAAGAAAACGATCGGGTACGCGGCCTGGAGCTGGGAGCGGATGATTACGTGGTCAAGCCGTTCAGTTCGCGAGAGCTGGTCAGCCGCGTCCGCGCCGTTCTGCGACGAACGGAGACCGCAAGCGGAAGCATGCACGGCGTTATCGAAGTGGATGATCGCTTGAAGATCGATTTTGATCGTCGCGAAGTATGGGTGGAAGGAAAACTGGTCAAGTTGCGTCCTACTGAGTATCGCTTGCTTTATCATCTTGTGCAAAATGCCGGCTGGGTTTTGACGTACGATCAAATTTTGACGCGCGTCTGGGGCTATGAATATCGCGATGAGTCCCACTATGTGCGCCTATACGTCAACTACCTACGTCAAAAATTGGAAAAAGACCCTTCCAACCCCAAATATATCCTTACCGAGCGCGGGGTCGGATACCGTTTCGTAGACTTTCGCCGCAACAAGCCCGAGCAAGGCGAGACCGCAGAGGCATAGTACTTTTGAAGGATAGTTTTGTGGTCGGGAACGGCGTATTATAGTGAGGAAAGGAGATTCCCCATGAATTACAAACAAATGCTGTTCCCTCTTTTTGTGTTGTTCTTGCTCCTGGCTTGTAACCTGCCCTCCCAGGTTAGCAGCCCTAGTGGCACGCCTTTCCCGCCTTCCCCGCTGCCTTCTTTTCCTTCTCCCCTACCGACCCAACCTGTCCCATCACCGACACCTGTGTTCCCTACGGAAACTGCATCCCCCACTTCGGTCCCTGATACCCCGACGATCCCTCCCACTTTTACCCCTTCCGTGCCGCTGGCGATGCCCAAAGATCAGCCGGTCAATTGTCGTTACGGTCCGGGAGCAGAATGGCTGGCTGTGAGCGCACTCAAGCTCGGCGTCACTGCCGAGATCGTGGGACGAGATCAGGCCAATGCCTGGTGGTATATCAAGGACCCGTTGCACGCCAGCGCCTTTTGCTGGGTTTCGATGGCGGTAACAACTGCGAGCGGCAACTTTGAGGGACTTCCGGTCATTCCGAAACCAGAGGCAAAGGTAATCAACGTCGAGGCCGGGGTGAATATCGGAAGCGGGGTTTGCCCAGGGCCGATCATTGTCTCGTTCAGTGGCTCGATTTCCACAAACGGCCCGGCCACTGTCACCTATCGTTGGGAGGTCCGTGGCGATACAACGCTGACCGATGTTACCCAGAGCCTGGTTTTCACCAAAGCCGAGACCCGTACTGTCAACAGCGATTCCCTTCATCTCTCCTGTGGCTCCTACCGCGTGATCCTGCATGTGCTCACCCCGAACGACATGCGCGCCGAAAAACGCTTCAATTTGCCGTAAAAGGTGTTAAAACAATCGCCTATGCGTATTGGAATAGTCACCGATAGCACTGCCGATTTGCCATCCTCTTTGATCGAACGGTGGAGCATTGCTCTCGTACCGGCTTTGTTGATCCTCAATGGGCAGGAATATGTGGACGGAGTAAATATCTCGCGTCAAGAGTTTTATCGGCGCCTGCCCGAATTGAAAAAAGTCAGCACGGCTTCCCCTTCGGCCGGCGAGTTTAGGCGCGTCTATCAGCAGCTGTTTGACGAAGGCTACGATCACATCGTGTCCATTCACGTGGCGGCATCGCTCAGCGGCATCTATAACGCTGCCTCGCTGGCGGCGCAGGAATTCGGGGACCGCGTGACGGTGGTGGATAGCGGTCAGCTGAGCTTTGGCCTGGGATTGCAGGTGCTGGCCGCGGCCGAGGCCGCTGCACAGCTAGGTTCCCTGCAAGAGGTGCTGGATGCGGTTGTTTCCGCACGCCGGCGCTTGTGGGTCAAAGCGGCGCTGGATACGATGGAATACCTGCGTCGCAGCGGAAGGGTGCCGGCGGCAGTTGCCATGTTAGGAGGGGTTCTTCACATTCGACCGTTGATCGAACTGCGTGATGGCACGGTGAAGGCCATCGGCATTGTGCGGACTACCACCCAGGCCGACGAATGGCTGGCAAAAGATCTGGGTTCCTTGCCTCGCTTGGAGCGATTGGCGATCCTTCATACCGGTGCCGAAGAACGCGCCCGGCGCTTCCTCGAAAGGATGCGCCGGGAACTGGCCGATCGCTGGCCGGCCGAATCTTGGCTGATCAACGTGGCCAGCGTTATCGGTGCCCATTTGGGGCCGAACGGCCTAGGTTATGCCGCGCTGCGCCTCCCGGATTGATCGGAGCGCCGCAGGAAGAACTTGGTGATCTCCTCTACTATCGCCGGCAAAATGGACAATCCAAGTACGACTGCCCATTCGCGTAGTGCCAGGAAATGGGTATTGAAGATCGGCTGTAAGAAGGGAACAATACAGACGGTGAACAGCAAAAGGAGCGAGAGCCCTACCGCCCCTTGCATCCACCTATTGGAGAAAGGCCCAATCTGGAATAGCGAAGCCTTTTCGGAACGGACAGTGTAGGCCCGGAAGAGTTCCACCAGCGAAAGCGTCACAAAAGCCATGGTTTCGGCGGTCTGAACATCCACACCGCGCCAATCATATTCAATTAGGAAGCGGATCGGGTTTGTCCCGGCCGGAAGCATATCCCCACTGCGCAAGTGCCAGATCAGGCCAAGCCCGAAGGCCAGGAGCACCACCGAGGTTTGCATGATCGTTTGCACGATCATGCCAGTTCCCATGCTACGGGTGATGATCGGCTCATGCTTAGGTCTGGGCGGACGCTCCATAATATCCGGCTCGCCTTTTTCCATTGCCAGTGCGAGCGCCGGCGCACCGTCGGTGACCAAATTGAGCCAGAGAAGTTGAATTGCCGTCAAGGGAGATGGTAAACCGGCCAGAGTCGCCAGGAAGATGATGGCGATCTCTGCCAGGTTTGCCGAGAGCAGGTAAAAGACGAATTTGCGAATGTTGTTATAGATCACCCGTCCCTGTTCCACCGCGGCGACAATGCTGGCGTAGTTATCGTCCAGGAGCACCATATCGGCGGTTTGTTTGGCCACATCGGTGCCGCTGATGCCCATCGCAATGCCGATATCGGCTCGCTTGATGGCCGGTGCATCGTTCACGCCGTCACCGGTCATCGCTACTACTTCCCCACGTGCCTGAAGGGCTTCAACGATCCGCAATTTGTGTTCCGGATTGACCCGAGCAAAGACATCCACGTGCTCGATCTCTTCCCGCAATTGGACATCGTCCATCTGTTCCAGTTCCCGTCCGGTGATCACGCGCCCGTTATCAGGTCGCAACAAGCCGATGGATTGGGCGATGGCGCGCGCTGTATTCGGATAATCCCCGGTGATCATCAGCGTGCGAATTCCGGCGCGGCGCGCTTTGGAAAGCGCCGGAATCACTTCCGGGCGTGGCGGATCGATCATGCCGATCAAGCCAACGAAGATCAAGTCATGCTCTAGCTCATCCACATTTGGAGATTCATCCGGCACGTCCGGCACCGGGCGAAAGGCTAAGGCCAGGACGCGCAGCGCTTGTTCGGTCATCGCATCGTTGGCCTGCAAAATCGCTCGGCGCATTTCTTCCGTCATCTCGACGCTCTCATCGTTCATCCGCTGAAAGCGGGTGCACATCGGTAGAATGACTTCCGGAGCGCCTTTGATGGCGATCACATCCCAGCCTTTTATGGAACGATCGTAGAAAGGAGAGATATCCTCCGGACTCGGCTCTGCCACGTCATGGACGGTGACCATGCGCTTTCGCTCGGAATCAAAAGGGATCTCGCTCTCGCGCGGGTAAGCCAGCCGAACCTCGCCCAAGGCTATGCCCGCTTTGATGGCTGCCACCAGCAGTGCTCCCTCGGTCGGATCGCCGACTACGCGATACGTTTGTCGGGAGTCATTTGCACCGGTGGCCTCGAGCTGCGCATCGTTGTTGAGGATGCCCAGCCAAATAGCGGTCAGGGCGGCAGGATAATCGGCAAGGCTTACCTTTTGCCCGTTGAGGCGATATTCTCCCTGCGGGTTATAGCCGCTACCGGTGATCACGAACATTTTTCCGTCCACCCATAGCCGGGTAACGGTCATTTCGTTTTGGGTGAGTGTGCCGGTCTTATCCGAGCAAATCACGGTGGCCGAGCCCAGGGTCTCTACCGAGGCGAGCCGACGGATGAGGGCATTCCGTTTGACCATTTCCCTCATTCCCAGCGCCAGTGTGATGGTGACCACCGCCGGCAATCCCTCTGGAACGGCAGCTACTGCTAGACTGACGGCGATGAGGAATGCATTGCTGAGAGAAGCGGCAAATTCACGGAAATACCCCACAGGCGAAACGAGCAGCTGCCGTATATCGGTAAAGTTCACCAGGTTCACGAGGAGCACAACGGCGACCAAGATCAGGGCGCCGATCGAGAGCACATGGCCGAGCTGCTCGAGCCGACGTTGCAGAGGTGTCTCCTCTTCCTCTACCCGTTGGAGCATGGATGCGATCAAACCAAGCTGGGTGCGCATGCCGGTCGAAACGACCACACCGCGCCCGCGTCCATACACCACCAAAGTGCCCATGAAAGCGGTGTTTTTGCGATCACCTAGAGGAATGCTCTCATCTAGGACGGTGGCAGCGTTTTTGTTCACCGGCTGGGATTCGCCGGTCAGCGCCGCTTCCTCCACGCGCAGGTTGACCGCTTCCAGCAGGCGCACATCGGCCGGCACGTAGTTGCCTGCTTCCAGGAAGATAATATCTCCCGGCACCAGCTCGCGGGCGGGGATCATGATCCGGTGTCCATCTCGCAGGACCTGTGCTTCCGGCGCCGCCAGCCGGCGTAAGGCGGCCAGGGCTTGTTCGGCGCGCTGCTCCTGAAGGACGCCCAGCGTTGCGTTTAAGATGACGATCGCCAAGATGGCGCCAGCTTCGATGTAATCGCCGAGTAGCAGGGAGATAAGGGCCGCGCCTACCAGCAACCAGATCACAAAGCTATTGATTTGTGCCCAAAGCATAGCCCAAAAACCGGGACGTGGGGCTTCGGTGAGCTCATTCGGTCCATAGGTCTGCAACCGCCGCGCAGCTTCATCCAAAGAAAGTCCCCCCTCGTACACTTTCAAATGTTCCATCACTTCTTGGGGTGATAGAGCATGCCATGCTTTGACTTCTTGGATTTCCTGATTCATAGCATCTCCTAACGAATAGGATAGTACTCAACAAAAAAGACCACCACGTGTAAATACCACGCGGTGGTCTCGCCGACGCAAGGAGCGTAGGGCTGCCGATGGCGTTTCGCCAGGTGATGACGACAACCCAACCCGTATACACGGGCGGCTACTCCCCAACCGCTTTTAGTTTAATGCCCGTACAATAAGATGTCAAGGGCGATCTCGGTACGAAGTAAGGTGCTTCAGGGCTTGAAGGGCATTGCAAGTTTCTGTGATGGGATTCATGTGGAACGGGATTTATCCTGTGGAACGAGTCCAAGAACCCTCCCTTTCCTCATTTAAACTCCGTAAAGAATCCTTTCACGACAGCTGTGTCATCCGTGTGCATCCGTGTCCTATTGAGCAGGCATGGTTTTGTAGTGGAGTGGGTTCTGCCCATTCCGAACAAACTGTTCCGTTCCCGAAGGAGGCTCTAGGCTAATCGGGCTGTGGAGACATTTCCCTATCTTGTCGGCGCGAGGCGGGGGTAGAAAGCCGCTGACGAATCTGCCGGATGGCCCAAGTTGCGTGTTCTCGGATCAACGGGTCTTGCTCCGTTTCTAAGAGTCGTTCGAGTGCAGGTACATCTTCTGCATCACCGCAATTGCCCAGCGCTGTGACGACATTGCGCAAATAGCCGCGGCGCTTTGCCCGTTTGATCGGGCTCCTGTGAAAGCGGGCGGCGAAATCTTCCGGCGTGAGGGAAAGCTCTTCTCGCAAGATCGGGTAAGCACGCGATGCCTGTGAGGCAAACACCGCTTCTCCTTCCCATCCATTGGGGTCGGCGAAGCGATTCCAGGGACAAACCCGTTGACATTCATCGCAGCCAAAAATTCGGTTTCCAATCAACGGACGCAATTCCGCCGGGATTTTCCCTTTGTTTTCGATGGTGAGATAAGAAATGCAGCGCCGGGCATCCAGGGTGCGATCCGGCAGGATGCATTGCGTTGGGCAAGCCTGGATACAGCGGGTACAACGGCCGCAATGATCGGTGGTAAACGGCGGATCGGGGGTGAGTTCAATACCGAGCAGGAGCTCCGCCAGGAAGAAATAAGAGCCATGGCGCGGGTGGATCAGGCAGGTGTTCTTGCCGATCCAGCCCAGGCCGGCCCGCTGCGCCAGATCGCGTTCCAGGATGGGACCGGTATCGGTGTAGTAGCGATAGGGTACCTCCCGCCCGACCTGCGCAACGATGAAATCGACCAAGGCCTGCAGCCGCTCTTCTAGCACAAGGTGGTAATCCATGCCCCAGGAATACGAAGCGATTTGGCCACGAGCCACGGGTTGAGGCTCAGGCGGGCGAGAAGCAGGGTAGCGCATGCCCAGGACAAGGATCGAACGACATTCGGGCAGGATTTGACGTGGATCGGCGCGGCGCTGCAGGGAGCGCTCGGCGGCCAGGTAGTGCATTTCACCGTGACGTCCGGCCTCTATCCAGCGCTTGAAAACCTCAAAATGCGGAGGGGGATCAGGAGTAGTAATGCCGGCCAGGTCGAAACCCAGCCGGCGCGCTTCGTCTTTGATCTGTTGCTCCAGAGAGAGCATTGTCATGGAACGACGATCTTGACGAACAAGGGCTTGCCGAAGGCCCCTCCGATCGGCGCAGACATGCGCCAGGCACTCAGGTATTCACCGGCTTTGGTCGGGGCGCGGAAAAGCACCGAAACCTCCACTTCTTCGTTTGGCAAAACAGCCTTCGGCAGTGGTTGGGGAATGCCGTTCATGCGATCGGCATAGCCGGCGTAGACCAGCCCATAGCCGGTGCCCCAGGTACAAGACCCTACGTTCTTGATGCGCCATGTTTTGGTGAATTCCTGCCCCGGCGAAACGATGCTTCCATCCGGGTAATTCACGTCTACCGTTTCCGGGTCAAAGCTCAAGGCATTGCACGGTACCGGAGTGGGGGAGAATTCCAAGGGGACGACGGGCGTGCCGCCGTTCACGTTCAACGTTGGAGAAGGCAAGGGCGTGAAAGTGGCAGTTGGCTCCGGTGTGGGCGAAAAAGCGGCCGCCGTGAGGGTCACCTCGGCAACGATCGTCTGCATGGCACTCAAATAGAGTTGCGCCATATCGGTAGTAGGAGTGGGAGCGGCTGACGGAGCATTGCTACAGGCAACCAGCAACACCAACAACAGGGCGATGAAGCCGCGTTTCCAAGGGATCATAGTGCCCTCCGTAACGGATACTATTTTTTGACGGTGAACCAAGCACACACGGTAACGCCGAAGAAATTGCCTCGATCATCCTGCATGCGCCAGCAGCTGCCGTAATCTTTCTCCACGTTCGGAGCGGTGAGCGTGACGCCGAGGTCTTTGGTTTCACCCGGCTTGACAAAATCCTTCGCCTGGGTGATGACGAAAGGTTGAGCACCCATGTTGCCATCGCCACCGGCATAAGCTAAACGGTATCCCTCATCCCAAGTACAGGTGCCGGTGTTTTTCAGACGCCAGATCTTCAAAAATTGCTGGCCTGGTTTGACCACCACTCCGCGGGGCGGATCGGTATAACCGGCATATTCGGAATTGCTGCAGCCAACGGCGAAGCTAGTGGGCTGCGGATTAGGAGCGCCAAAGGTTGGAAGCAGTGTCGGCCCGGCGGTGCCGGTGAGGAGCGGCGGCAAGGTTGAAAGGGGAGTACCTAGGGGCAGTGGCGTCGAAAGCGTTGGCGTAGGCGAAGCGATCGGTGTATTTGTCGGCACCGGGGTGGGAGTCCAGGCTTGCGCCGTCTGGGTCATGGCGCTAAAGACCATTTGAGCAGCTTGGGTGAGCACCATCGATGGATCAATGGCAGTGGGAGCAGGCGGAGCCGCCTGTCCCAACGTGCACGCGGAGAGCGAAAACAGAGCGATCAGTGAGAGTAACAGGGTAAGATACTTAAATAGCATACAACCTCCAAGAAAGATTATACCTTATTTCGGGATGATGGATGGTGGATGGTGGACCGTAGACCATGGACGGTGGACGGTGGAGGACGATGCAGCTTGAAGATATAAACGAATAACGGCTAAAAAGGTGCCGCAAGGATGCGATGACTTTATCCCTTCGTCGGTGTTTCCTGGGCACTGACCAATCCGATCACTGCGTCCCCGGCTTTGACTTCTACCACTACATCGCCGCGCACAGCCGTCCGTTTGCGCAAAGGAACTTCGTCCAATCGCAAGGAACGCGCCGCCGCTTTACGCAGCTGAATGCCCACGCTCATGTTTTCCTTCCCCAGTGCACTGCCAACCAGGCACTGACCTTTGGATAGTTCCCAGGTGATGACGCCCTTTCCATACCGTCCTTGGAGCGGAATTTCCGCCGGCGAGATGCGTTTGGTGCGTCCGTCGGAGGCCAGCAGGAGCAGAGTGGCCTCTTTGAGCAGGATGTGCGCGCCGATCACTTCATCTCCATCTTCCAATTTGATCCCGCTGACGCCAGCAGCCACCAGCCCCATCGGGCGCACCTCACGCGCTGCAAAGCGAATGGCCATGCCTTTTGCAGTGATTAGGAGCACTTCGTCCTCTTCTCGCGCCCAGAGCACGCGCAGCAGCGCATCCCCCTCGTTGATCCGCACCAACGTGAAGGCCTGTGCCGAAGGCCCCGGCAACTCGGCGATCGCCGTCTTTTTGACCATGCCACCACGTGTGACGGTCATCAGGCAAAGATCGGCCGGCAACCTGCTCCGCTGAGCCGGCAAGGCGAATAAGGCCTGCAACGGCTCATTTTCCTTGAGCGCGGAGGCCTTATGCCAGGGCAGGCCCTCGCTCCATTTTTCCACCTGTGGCAACATCTGAACTGCCACGGTCGCGGCGCGGCCGTTGGCGCTCGCCAGGTAGAGCGTGTCGTTCGTCGTGGCCCGCAACAGCAGGCGCGGCGCCTCGCTCCCTGAAAGGCGCGGCATCTTATCTTCAGCCGTGCGGCCGAGCAGCCCGTCCTTCCCCACGCCCACCCATACCTTCTGCGCCGGTAGCGCATGCGCGGCCAGTACCGCACCTTTCTCCTTTTCTTTCAGGTGCAGGATCTGGGTTCGGCGGCGATCGGCATATTTTGTCTTGACCTGCTGCAGCTCCTCTGCCACTGCCTGCCGCATCTTTTTCGGCGATTTGAGCAGAGCCTCCAATTCCTTAATGCGCGCTTGAATTTCTTTGTACTCGGTTTCGATCTTTTTGCGCTCCAAGGCCGCCAGGCGACGCAATTGCATTTCCAGGATGGCATTCGCCTGGGCCTCGCTCAGCTTGAAGCGCTTGATCAACCGCGTGCGCGCCGTCTCGGCATCCGGAGCGTTGCGGATCAGGGTGATGATCTCGTCCAGGTTCTTCAGCGCCACAAGCAACCCTTCCAGGATGTGCGCCCGTTGACGCGCCTTTTCGAGATCGAATTCGGCACGGCGCCGCGTGACCGTGAGCCGGTGCTCCAGGTAGACGCGCAGGGTCTGCTTGAGGGTGAGCAAGCGCGGCTCCCCATCCACCAGCGCCAGCAAGATCAGACTAAAGGTCGTGCGCATGGGGGTGTGACGATAGAGGGCATCCAGCACCTTCTCGGCATCGGCATTTTTGTTCAGCTCGATGACAATGCGCATACCGTGCCGGTCGGATTCATCGCGCAAATCGGCGATTCCCTCGATCTCGCCTTCGCGCACCAGCGTTGCAATGCGCTCGATCAGGCTGGATTTATTGACCTGGTAGGGGATTTCGGTGATCAGGATGCGGCTGCGCCCGCGCTCCATCTCTTCGATGTGCACCCGCGCCTGCATCAGAATGCGCCCACGACCGCTGCCATAGGCGCTTTCCAGGCTTTCCGCCCCGGCCTGTTCGATCACCAGGCCGCCGGTGGGGAAATCCGGCCCTTGGATGAAGCGCATCAGCTGGCCGGTGGAGAGCTCATCCAGGTTCTCCCAGGATTCAAGCATGAAGATCAGGGCATCGATCACCTCGCCTAAGTTGTGCGGCGGGATGGAAGTGGCCATGCCGACGGCAATGCCGCTGCTTCCATTGACCAGCAGGTTCGGGATGGCGGCCGGCAGCACGGCCGGTTCGGTGAGCGTATCATCAAAGTTCGCCACAAAGTCCACGGTGTTGCGGTCAATATCTGCCAGCATCTCGGTAGCGATCGGTGCCAAGCGCGCCTCGGTATAGCGCATGGCGGCCGGTGGATCGCCATCCACCGATCCGAAATTGCCTTGGCCTTCGACCAACGGATAGCGCATGGTGAAATCCTGCGCCAGGCGCGCCATGGCCTCATACACGGCTGCATCCCCATGCGGATGGTACTTTCCCAGCACCTCACCGACAATGCGCGCCGATTTTTTGAACGCCGCGTTCGGCCCAAGCCCCATATCGTACATGGCGTAAAGAATACGCCGTTGCACCGGTTTGAGCCCATCGCGCGCATCGGGCAGCGCCCGTGCCACGATCACGCTCATGGCGTAATCTAGGTACGCCTGTTGCATTTCATCGTCAATATCGACTTTGCGTAACAATCCAAGTTCCATCCCGTTCTCCAGATTTTGGGAAATACCCGCCGAGATCAAGAATGCGGCCGATACCGCTCGTATTCTTGCGGCGTATCCAGGTCTTGCAGGATCGAGGCCGTATCCACCAACACATACGTGATCTGCGCCGCCTGGGTTTGTAGAAAGTCTCTGGCCGTGGCCGGGGGAGAGAGACGAAGCAAGTCCGGCCAAAGGGCGCGTGCCACCAACCAGGGATGGCCGCGTCGACCGCCGTAACTGGGGACGATCAGCGCTGCTCGGTGCTCGTTCCACACCTCGAGCAGCCGCCGCACCACCTGGACCTCGATCTGCGGCTGATCGCCCAGGCAGATCAGTGCTGCTTCGATCGCTTCTCTCCCTTCCAGCGCACGCAGCCCAACCTGGATCGAAGAAAGCATTTCGCCTTCGGCATATTGAGGATTATATAAGCACTCTGCCCCTGCGCCACAGGCAATTGCCTCAATTGCCTCACGCTCGGCCCCGCTGATCACCAGCTGCTCATGCAGGCCGGCTTCCCGCAGCGTAAAAAGCACTTGCCCGAGCACGGTTCTCTCGCCCCAGGGCAGGAGCATCTTGGGACGACCCATGCGCCGCGAAAGCCCAGCGGCCAGCACCAGCGCAGCAACTGCTCCTAACTTTTCCATCGCTCAAGGTCCTCCGGCGTGTCGAGATCCAGGAATAATCTCTCATCGTGCCATGGAAGGTAGGTGAGCGGGTAGCGCGCGAAAAGCGTCCGCCCCCCGCGATCCCCCTCCAAGCGCAACAGGTCGTCGAACGTTACCCGGTCGAACAGCACCGGGTTTGCCCGTTGACCCTGCACCAGCGGCGCGACGATCGGCGGCAGGTCCATGGCATGACGCTCGATCAGCGCTCGAATGACCTGCGGCGTCACGCCCGGCTGATCGGCGAGCAGGAAGATGGCTGCTCCGCTTTGCAGATCGAGGGAACGCAGCGCCTCGATTCCGCTGCGCACCGAGGAGGCCTGCCCGCTCTCCCACTCGCGGTTGAAGTGTAGGCTCACGTTCAGGTTCTGCAGCGCCGCCTCCACCTGTCCGTATGCGTTCCCGCCGACCACGATCACGGGGTGCAACCCGGCCTCGAGGGCGCACTCGGCCACATGGCGCACCAGCGGCTTCCCTTCCCATTCTATCACCTGTTTTGGCCTGCCAAAGCGCCGCGCCGCCCCTGCCGCCAACACGATCCCCGCCACTCGCTCGTGGACGGCAAAAACCTGCTCCTGCGCCAACGAAGCCACCAGCACAGCATCCCAAACGGGCAAAAGCATTTCTGCCAGCTGCGCTCCGAGCGCTTGCGCTTGGGCATCATCGGCCTGGTTGAGCAAAACAACCCGCCGGGCCGTGGGTGGAATGTTCTTCAGCCCTCCTTGCGGATGATTGAGCAAGCGTGCCAGCGCGTGGGGCGTGATGCGCTCCCCCATTTCCAGCCCGCTCAGAGCGGCAAAGCGCTCGACACGGTGCACGCAAGCCTCCTCAAGCGGCTTCCCCACCCCGCTCAGTCCCACCACCATCACCACCACCTCGACGAATTCTGGGATCGGCGGTTCGTGTTCCGCTGGAGCTTTGAGGGGTTTTCGGCGACTGCCATCACATTCTAAGAGAAAAGGGACTTGGCGCTGCTGCGCCTCGGAGCGTAGGTGCCCCAAAACGGCCGCATCCACCCCGCGCAGCTTGCCCGGCGGCTCGTCCGCGGGACCCGTGACGAGGACCACGCCATCCCAGGGCAGGGGCCGCGGCCGAAGCAAGACGATGTGTCGATCGGCCAGGGCGGCTTGTTCCTCGGCTAGATGAGTCGTAGCGCTCAGAAGCAGAGGCGGCGGAAACTGCCGCGCCAACTGAAAGAGGGCCGTGCTCTTCCCACCTGCGCCGACCAGGGCTACACAGGGAGCCTCTGCAAGCCGCAGGGCCTGGCGCAATCTCATCTCTGCCTCCCTGAAATGGGTGCACCACTGCTTAGGCCCATAATCGCGCGCGAATTTCCGGCCGGGTCAGGAACGCTTCCAGCACGCCCCCGCCGATGGCCAACGATTTATCCGAGATCAACGTGCAGTAACGCGGATCGTCGCGCGGATCGATATCGCCCACCTTCAAACCGCTCGTGACCTTTAGGCCCGGATGAAGCAAGCCGCGCACCACGCCGGGGAAAGGGCTGTAGATAGGGGTTCGCTCACCCTGAGCGTTTTCCACCCAAGCCACGATCTCGCCTTCTTCGCAATGATCACCGATGGCGCATGCGGCCTGGAAAATGCCCTCAGCCGGTGCCCGCAGCACACGTCGCGGGTCCCCTTCCGGCAGGCGTGTATCCTCTTGTGGTGCTCCTTGCCAGTAAACGCGTCCGAGTGTGTGACCGCGGTTCGTCTCGATGACGGCATCGCAATTCACAGCGGCCACGAAGCCGGGTCCCAGGCCGATATAGAGAGCAGCACGATGGAACAACGGCTCCGGGGGCTGTTTCGTCATGCGCGCATCCACGATCGCTAGCGGAAACAGTTGCACCGCTTCCCGTGCCGTGGGATCGATCAGGACGGGGATATAGCGTTTTGCTAGGATTTGCATAATCCGCAGGCGATCGGTGGGGTCCTCCACCCGCCGTGCCGTGATCCCTTCGATCGTGATCTGGCCGGCGTAGATCGCTTCTGCAAAGGAAACCATCCGGCGCACGGCCAGCGGCTGTGGCAGCTCGGTGATCACTACGTTCAATCCGGCACGATGCAGGCGATAGGCCACTCCACTCGCTAGATCGCCCCCACCCCGGATCAAGATCAGGGCCGTCATAGTTGTTCTTTCCTTTCGATAACCTTCTGACCTTCCTGCAAAATGTGCCCGAAGGCGTAGAGGGTCAGGTAGATAAAAATAAAAAACAGCGTGTAGAGACCGACAAAGCCTACCGAGCGCAGGCTTGGATCGGCCAGCCAGCCCCAAATGGCTTCCACGACTTCTTCCGGCGCTTGGAAAAGATCCCACGAGTTCAGGCGGATGAAGCGCCCCAGGTAAATGCCCAAGCCGGTCGAGAGGGAGACGGCCAGGACAAACAGCCAGCCGGCCAAGCGGCCAAAATGGCGGAGCACGATCTCTTGCATGAGATAGAGCGAAACCACTCCGAGCAATGCTCCGGTCCAGGAAAACCAGTTCAGAATGATCACATCATACCAGATCGCTACTTCAAAGGGACTGTGCGCCAAATCCTGGAGATCGGTAAGGATATACGGAGCATTTGGGAAAAAGAGCAGCCACAAAAACAAAAAGGCCGGCACGATCAAGTACACCATCCAGCGCCGCCACGAAAAGACATAGGCGATATAAGCGAGCAGGAAGGGAATCCAGGCCAGGAAGAGGTTCCAGATCAGCGAAACATGCCGGCGCGTATCGGTATACAGGACGCGCGTCACGACGAGCGCAACGTCGATCATTGATGCCATCAGTAAAAGTAGAAAGACTCCGATTTTGTACTTATGACGGGCAAACACAGCAAACATTGGGACCTCGTTTCAGCGCAAAAACTCGATCAGCAAAGGATTGACCTCGTGAGGTTTTTCGTAATGTGGAATATGGCCACAACCTTCCACTGTCACCAGGCGTGCCTGGGGAATGAGCTGTTGCAAGATGGCAGCATGCTCATAGGGCACGGTAGTATCCTGTCGCCCCCAAACGATGAGCACCGGTAGCTTGAGCGCGCCGATTTTTCGATAGAGATCGCTGAAATCGCCGAGCATTCCGCAGCGCAGGGTGGAAAGCAAGGCCCGCAGGAAGCCGCGATAGCGCATCTGCTGACGGTAACGTTCCTGAAAGGCTTGCACCAGCTGCGGGTCGAAAAAGTCGGCCGCCGCGCCGCGCACGAGGCGCTCCCCCCCGGCCAGTGCCAGCGCCAGCTCACCCACGCCCGGTAGCAATCCCAACCGCAAATAGAGCGGCAGGTGCAAGGCACGCACCCCAGCCACATCAATCAACACCAGGCGGCTGACGCGATGGGGAAAGCGCGCTGTGAAGCCGGCTACGATCGGCCCGCCCATCGAAAGCCCGATCAGTGCCACGCGATGTAAGTCAAGTGCCTGCAGCAGCTCATCCAGTTGACGCACAAAGCGGTCCAGATCATAGCATCCGGGTGGACGGTCGGAAAGGCCGCGTCCGAATAAGTCATAGCGCAAGGTGCGCAGCCCAGCAGCAGTCAAAGCTTGGAAGGTTGGGTCCCAGATGAAGGATGGCACGGAAAAACCATGCACCAGCACCACCGCCGGTGCATTTTCCGGGCCGCCTAACTCGTAATGGGTGACACCTTCAGAAAGAGAAGCGTAGCATCCCCCGAGCGCTGCGCGTACCTGCGCAGTTAGTTCCAGGTTCTCGCCACGGTAACGAAGCATGTTCAAATTATACACGTTTGACGTGGGCGGTATGGGCCGCGAGCGATGGAGAGGAGGCGCTTTTCTCCGGCCGAGCGAGTGGCGGAGATGGTTTTGGCGGCTGGAACATGAGTTATAATTTCAGCCATTCTCTCGCATTGGTGGTGAGCATTATGTTTGAAGCTCTCTCTTTTCGTTATCCTTTCCGAAAATACCAACGTATGATTCTGGATACCATCGTGCCGGAGAATGCCGATAACAAGTACCACATCGTTGCTCCTCCCGGCAGTGGAAAAACAATTGTAGGACTAGAGTTGATTCGGCGCTTCGAGCAGCCTGCGGTCGTCTTTGCACCCACTACCACCATTCAGGAGCAGTGGCGCGAAAAGCTGAACCTCTTTGTCGATGACCCGACTGTGTTGGACGATCTGGTCAGTACCGATCCAAAAGTTCTGCGCCCGATCAACATATTTACCTATCAACTCATCTCCGTCCCCGAGAATGCTCGAAAATTATTGAATGAGATGGCCGAAAAAGCCTGGGTGGAGGACCTGTTGCTGAATCAACAGGCTTCGGATGAGGCCGCGGCGCGGGAACGATTGCACACGCTCAAGGTCCACCATCCGACCCGCTACCGCGAGGAACTTAGCCGTCGTGCCCTGCGTCTCAAGCGTCAACTTTTACGCGAACCACAGGCCGATATTGCCCACTTTTTACATCCAAATGCCCGCACACTGATTGATAACCTGGTGGAGTATGGCGTGCGTACGGTGGTGCTGGATGAGTGTCATCACCTGCTCGATTACTGGGCCATCGTCCTGCGCTATCTGATCAACCGCATTGAAGAACCGCATATCATTGGCCTGACAGCAACCCTCCCCAACCCGGATGGTGATGAAGAATTTGAAAACTATGATGCCTTGCTCGGTGAAGTGGATTTCGAGGTGCCTACTCCAGCGGTTGTCAAAGAGGGCGATCTGGCTCCTTATCGTGACCTGGTGCTCTTTGTCCAGCCAACCTCGCGAGAACGAGAATATCTGAAGAACATTTCCAAAGAATTTGCCCATGCGCTGAGCATACTTACGGGTAGGGAAAAGTTCCGTGCCTGGGTAACCGACCTGGTCACGGCGCCCACGCTGGAAGCCTGGGAAGCCGCTTGGCGCGAACGCCCTCTGACAATGTTGGCCGCTTTGCGCTGGTTATTACCCCAAGGCTGGCAGCCGCCTGCGGAGTATCCCGTTCCTCAAGAATGTTACCAGCGCATTCAGATTGAAGACTGGATGGTGTTGATTGAGCGCCATGCGCTGGATGTGCTGGCTCTTAGCGAAGACTCGAACGATCATGTTTTGCTGCAACAGTTGCGCAAAGTGCTGTATGGGTTTGGTTTTACCCTCACTGAAAGTGGCTTGCGTCAGCAGCGTTCGCCGGGCGATATGGTCTTGACCTTTTCTGAGAGCAAAGATCATGCTACTGCTATCATCTTGGAAGAAGAGTATCGGGCTTTGGGAGAACGGTTGCGGGCCGTGGTGGTGACTGATTTTGAACGCATGAACAGCGGGGTGCGCCGTTTGAAGGGAGTTTTGGCTCCGGATGCCGGTAGCGCTTGGAGGCTTTTTGAAACGCTGGTGCGCAATCCAAATCTCCGCTCCCTTTCCCCTGTTTTGGTGACCGGTCAAACAGTGCGCTGTGCAGCGGTTCATGCCGAGATATTACTTGCTGCCATCAATCAGAAACTTTTGGCGGATGGATATACCTTTAGCTGCATCGCGAAACCCGAAAATGAACATGTGGTGCGTATCATCAGCCCGGATGGCAAATGGACGCCGCGGGTTTATGTGCCTATCATGACCGAACTACTCAACGAGGGGATAACCAAGTGCCTGGTTGGTACGCGCGGCATCTTTGGCGAAGGCTGGGACGCGGTCAAGCTCAACACCTTGATCGATTTGACCAGCGTCACGACCAGCACATCTGTGCAGCAACTACGCGGTCGCTCCCTGCGCAAAGACCCGGACTGGCCGCGTAAGGTAGCCCACAATTGGGATGTCATTTGCATCGCTCCCGATTTTGAACGCGGTGATTTGGATTTTGAGCGTTTTATCAAACGCCACGCTCGCTATTGGGGATTGATGCTTTTTGCCGGGGCCAAGAAAGAATCTTTCCAGGCTCCCTATCAAGGCTGGGTTGTGCGCGGCTGGCCGCATGTTTTGCCCGAACTTCCGGACTGGCTGCACGAAACTTCTCGACCCTATGCCGGCATGGAGAAAGTAAACCAGTACATGTTGGCACAGGTTGCTCGCCGCGATTGGGTGTACGATATGTGGAAGGTGGGTGAGGAATACAGCAATTTCAACTACCGTACCACTCAGGTCCATGCCGCCAATCTAAAAATCCGCACCGTGTTCACCCTGCAAGACACCGTCAAAAGTATCGTGCGCGACCTGTTGGGTTCTCTGATCGGAGGGGCAATTCTCTTTGCGAGCGCATCTCGTATGATAACAAGTGCTCTGCCTGCCGAACTCTCGTTCCTCACTTTGCTCATCATGACAGCCCTAGGCGCTATCTTACTCAGCTTGCAGGATCTCAGGCGCGCTTTCCGTAAACTCTTACTCGAACAACCACCTGATCTGATTTTGCTCGATATTGCGCGTGCTACTTT
>JBBIGZ010000019.1:0-43518 GCA_037447295.1 Chloroflexota bacterium
CATGGCTCGTTGATCGAAGTCCAATCTGTCGAAGGACGCGGCTCCACCTTCCGCTTTCCGTTGCTGGTGGCCGAAGAAGAGCCAGGGGAGTAATCGTAATCTTTCTCTTTTAGCCGACAATATTGCCTATTATATATTAGAATTCGTGTTCGGCCAAATAGGTCTTCTCGTCGCTTAGATGAGTACCACGGAAAAGAATCGCGTCAAGGATTGCTGCGCAATGTCGTGGCAATTTCCAATCCGCGACATGAAACTGCTTTTTCTTATATTTTTATCGAATCAAGATAAAATCGTCAACATAATAGGGAGATTTCCCGTTGATTATTTGTACATACAACCATGCTTCTTGTAGTTGACCTTTCCAGGCGATATTTTTGCTGCCAAAGCACTTGGACCAAATGTTGCTGTTCGCCGGACAGGTGAATGAGAAATACAGCGTACCATTGCCGCGCACCATGATCGTAACTTTTATCTTCCCGTAGCCAGAAGCCATTCGCACGAACGTTCCAAATTTATATTTTCCCTTGCCGTTGGATGCGAGAATGTTCTTAATATCCTGCTGTACACCGATATTTCTGCGCCCTGAGCTTATTTTGGCAGCTGCTGAGCCTGTGTGGGTAGGTAAGTTCACGATCCAAAACGTACATCTTGTGCATCTCCAGCCGGCAGCACCTTCTTCAAACCCCGGATTAATTAGCAAGTTTGAGTTTGGATAGGGTGTGTTGGTTGGAGTTGGTGTGGGCGCGTTCGTTGGCGTTAGAGATGGTGTGGGAGTTGGAGTGGGTGTTGATGTGACGATAGGCGTCGAGGTGGGGGCATTTCCACTCGCTGAAAGGTGCAACAAGTGTATGGAATAAGGCGGAAAGACCCATGTCACTACGGAATCGGAAATGCCAAAGGTTCCAGGCGGTTCGTTTAGATAATCAGATGGATTCGCGCTACCGTTATAGTTAACTGATTGGGCAAGTAAACTGCTCCCTTCTACTTTCCATGCCTTGCCACTTGTGATTGGACCAAAGCCGTTGACGAGAATGCTTGCAGCGATCGGTGTGTTGGTTTTGTTGATCGCTAACAGGGAGATGGTGTTCTCATCTACTCGTCCGGCATACAGGCTCAGCTGCGTGGCTTCAGAGAGCGTAGAGGTAACTGGAAGCATCTGCGAACCAAAACGTGCCCACAAGGGATATACATAGTATTGGGGTGCTCGATAAAACTGATTATCTTCGTGCATTAGGCCATATTCTGTACCGTTTCCAGCACGTCCGTTGGCTAAATCCCACTGGATCAGGATGGGAATGCCGAGCCGGGCGGCTTGACCAATCGAATCTGCTAAGAAAAGTGCGTTTACCACTCTTGTCATCAGCTGATTGTTATCCTGATCCTGCACGGATACCAGGTTGAATTCTGTAACGGCAATTGGCGCTTGCCGTCCACCGCCATAGGTATCGAAAGCGTTGCGTATGGCCCCGACGAATGCAGGCCAATATGATTGAGGATTGGCAAGTATATCGGCTGGGTTGGAGGGAGGTTGAAAGTAGGCGTAGGGGTGCACTGCATAGAAGTCCAGGTTATTTCCGGCAGCAGAGATCACGCGGCTACCCCAACCGGCAAATGTTTGCCAATTGCTTTGTCCATCGCTGGGTGTACCTGGCCATTCGTAGCCTACAGCTCCCATCTGAATGGTCGGATCGACGAATTTCATCGCTTGAACGAACTCAAGGTATCCCTCTCGGCGGCTTGGGCCATTACCCTTGCCGTTTACATATTCGAATCCATCGCATGTCCAAGTATTTTCCCATCCCCAGGGCTGACATAGAGCCCCTCCTGTATCCGGTCGACTGCCGTATATTTCGTTCCCGACTTCCCAAAAGTGAATGCCAATCGGTTCAGGATAGCCGGCACTGGCGCGTAGAGAAGCCCAATATCCTACGGTTTGCCAGTCTGTCCCGCGAATATCCACGCCTAGAGGGCGTGTATCATCAACAGAGCCGTTGAAGTAGGCAACCAACGCAGCGGCTTCTTTTGACGTGGCATTCGGGCTGACCGTCCACATTCCTTCTGTTCCTGTGGCTTTTAGAAAGGCGATGAAATCGCGTGGCTTGGCCGCCCAAAAGGCCGGACAATCTAGGCGACCAGGGGCATTTGTGCCTAGTTCACAACTTAACCATCCATAGTTGTTACTCCAGCTCCCACCGGGTAGCCGTAGCAATGTCAGACCGGATGAATTGGTGCGTATACGAAAGGTGGGATCGCTAAGACGAGCCGGACCTAACCAGGTTGGCAGATTACTGGCGCGCAAGTAAGGGCTGATCGGAATTGCACTGCCATTCACCTGGATATTGATCGTTGTAGTCAAACCAGGAGAAGGTGTTCCGCTTCCGCTGCTTCCAACTAGGCGGATGTCGTCCAGGTAGAATGTTGATTGAGGGCCACCTGTCCCTTCTTGCCAGTTCAGGCGCTTAATAGTGAGGGGATTCCCCAGTTCACTGAGCGGAATAGTGAATTGAGTCCAGGTGCCGGCAGGGATGGTTAACTGATAGGAGGAAGTCTGAGAACCACTATCCGTTTCGTGGATGAAGAAATACACCGTTCGTTGACCTGCATTACCACCGTGTGCCCAAAATGTGATGGCACTATAGTCTGAACCGGTTAGTGGGGCATCGTAACGCAGAGAAAAGCCTGCCCATCCTTGGTTATAGGTCACGGCAATAGAAGCAGTGCCACGGGCAGGGTTAGAGTTTGCGAAATCAATCGTGCTATTCCATGACCAGTTTTGCCAGCCGGCAGCGAGTGAGTCATTGTATATCTCTATGTCCGACTGTGTGTAGAAAGGGGTAGGATGAACATCTCTCATCATACCTGCACCAAGCAACAGTATCATTAAGAAACTCAAAGAGAAAACGCTTGTCTTTAGCATAAAGACCTCTATAGTAGCGCAAAAATTTTATGTATAGATATTTATGTTTAGATTATTACAATTCTTGCGGTTTACCGATACAAGCACAAGAATTTTTACGATTTTGCAATTTTTCAAGTCGGTCCTTTGCACGTGAGTGTTCAAACGTTGGTAAATTCAATAGACCGGAAAAATTCTTTCCACTTTGAATCCACTTTGTCGAGCGTATCAAGTCACTTTAGGAAATAGGAGTGTAAAACCCAGCAGAAGGTACCTTCTCCTACTGTGGACGGGCAGGAAGCGATTTTACAATCCATCAACAGTCATCCCTGCACAAAACATGCTTGTCACATAGTGAATCGAATAGGAGGCAATGGAGTCTGATAGTTCGATGGTCTGTTAGTCTGTTGGTCTGGTAGTCTTGATGGTTGTTTTGACGTTCGCACGACAAAGAATCACCGTGCTAAATTTGGTCACCTATGTTTGTCCACGTCCTATTGAATCGAACGCATGTGTTGCAAATATAGTTTTTGACATTGAATCGTGTATACTCTGCAGATAGAACGCAAAATCTGTCTTCCACATATTTCGAAGGAGAAGAGCAATGCTGTTTCATCACCCTGATTTATTTTCCAACCCGCTTTTGGAAGGCGCGCGTCAGGCTCGGCGATTGCCGCACGGATTGATTGTGCTACTTGTTGGGGCTGTGCTCCCGTTTTTTGCTGTGCTTCCTGTTGTCCCACTGATTGTGTTGCTTTTTGGTCTGTTTCCCTTTGACGCACATCCTTTCCTGCAAGTTATTCGCCAGAGCGCTTCGTTGATTGCCTCATTTGGGGGCATTTTTATCTTGTTGTGGCTTTGGCTACGGTGGGTTGAGCGACGGGCGTTTGCTACGCTTGGTTTCCTGCGCCGAAATGTTCAGTTGGCTTATGGACGTGGCTTTTTGGTGGGGATGATGTTGATCGGGGCAGTCATTGTCTTGCTCTGGCTGCTGGGAGCTGAGATCACTTTTGTTCCGTTTACAACTCCCTGGTGGTGGCGGGTAGCGGCGGCGCTTTTGCTTCTGCCGGCCTGGATGATACAAGGCGCTGCGGAGGAGTCTTTGCTTCGCGGTTGGGTCCTTCCGGTGATCTCCGTTCGTCATGGATTGAAAATCGGTGTGGTCGCTTCTGTGGTGCTCTTTGCGGCATTGCATGCTTTTAACCCCGGCCTTACCCCGTTGGCACTGTTGAATTTGGCGCTTTTCGGGCTTTTTGCCGCGCTTTATGCCTTGCAAGAAGGCACTTTGTGGGGTGTTTGTGCCTGCCACAGTGCCTGGAATTGGACCCTGGGAAGTATTTTGGGACTAGCGGTGAGCGGAGGGGAATTCAAATGGGGGCTGCTCAATTTACAGATCAACGGCCCGGATTGGATTACCGGTGGAACATTTGGACCGGAAGGTGGTTTGGCTACGACGGTGGCTCTTTTGCTGGCTTCGGGTTGGCTCTTTTCCCGTAGGCGCATGTTATAATTTTCGCCATGGACATTCGAGCCGGCATCTGGACGCTCATTGTGCTTTTAATCTTGGGGGCATTGGGATTTATCTATGCAGGCTTACAAACGATTCGGGCTTCTCGTCGGCTGACGTTTTTTCGTCTACGCCGAAAACGCGCTCGCTTGGGCTGGCGGATGATCCTGCTGGCCCTTTTCTTGCTGGCTTTTGCGACTGTTTTAGGAATATGGGGCGAGCCGGTAGCCTATCAGTATTTTCCACCCACTCCGACCCCGACTCGGACGCCTTTGCCGATCATCCTGCCGACGCTTACCCCGACTTCGGAAACACCTTTGGCGGTAACCGCTGTTGAGACCCCTACATTAACTCCCTCTTCAGGTTTTACTCCGACACCCTTTATCCCCTTGCCCATTGAAGCGCTTTTTACCTCTAACATTACACCGAACCCGGATACTATCTTCAGCCCTCTCCAGTTTTCGACAGCGATCCGCGAGTTCCAGGCAGTGCAGCCGGGTACGTATTTTCGCAACCCGGTTGGCAGTAGCATTTACGCTACGTTTACTTACAACAACATGCAACCTGGTGCTCAATGGACGGCACTCTGGTATCGCGAAGGAGAGCTGATCTGTTACGAGACAAAACCATGGGATGGCGGTACCGGTGGCTATGGATATAGCGAATGTCATTTGGAGCCTTCACAATGGCTGCTGGGCACCTATCGCGTGATCTTGTTCGTGGGGCATGAATGGAAGGTGATCGGTCAGTTTATCATCGAAGGCGAGCCCCCAACTTCAACTCCTTCTCCGAGCCCTACCTTTACGCCGACCCCCTCCAATACGCCAACTCCGTCCCGGACACCCACTCCTTCTCGCACTCCGCTGCTGACGGCAACTCCCGTGCCCACCCGCACGGCAACTCCCACTCCTTAGGAGGACTCATGAGCGAAACGAAAGCGTTTCAGGATTATTATCCTGATCACTTGGCCTATTGCTATGGCTGTGGTCGCCTAAACGAGCATGGTTATCATATCCGTTCGTTTTGGGATGGCGAGGAAAGCGTGGCCTATTTCACGCCCCAGCCGTATCATATTGCTGTTCCGGGGTATGTTTATGGTGGGTTACTGGCCTCTTTGATCGATTGTCACGGCACCGGAACCGCAGCAGCCGCAGCCTATCGCGCCGCAGGGCGAGCCATGGATACTGAGCCGGCGCTGCGCTTTCTGACCGCTTCTCTTCACGTGGAATATCTCAAGCCCACGCCACTGGGAGTGCAATTGGAGATCCGCGGTCGCCCGAAAGAAGTCAAAGGGCGCAAAGTGGTGGTGGAAGAATGGATCATCGCCCGTGGTGAGATCACTGTGCGGGGGGAGGTAGTGGCCGTTCAGGTGCCGGATGAGCTGGTGTTGGAGATCATTCGTAAGGGTCAGGCGCCCGGTTGACTTTTGCCCCCATTGGTCCAAAGAAATTTGGTCTCCTAATCACCTCCACGGGCCATCGCTCCTTTATCCAACTCACAGTCTACCGTCTATCGTCCATCGTCCTTTCCCTTACGGTCCACCGTCTATCGTCCATCGTCCTTTAACAGCGCTTCTTGCCATGCGGCGATTAGCTTCTGTGGTTGACGTGCAAAGCTCTCGCGAGGCAGCTCGTTGCGCACCAGGCTGAGGAGCAGATCGTTCAGTAAGCGATTCGTTGGGGTGGGAACGCCGTAGCGTTCTCCGAAGCGCGCCACGGCACCGTTTAGGTAAGCGACTTCCGATTGCTTGCGGCCGGCATGTAGGTCAATGTGCAACGATGGCATTTTTTCGCCGCGTCCTTTTGCCAAGAGGGGACGGGCCAGAGGCCGCAAAAGGGCCGGTAGGCGTGCCAGGCGCGCCAACCAACGAGTGGGAGTGCCGGGGAGATCGACCACTTGCAGGTTTTGCGCTTGCATGACGGCTAGCGCTTCTTTCAGCTGTTCCATTTCGAGACGGTAGAGGCCCGAATGAGCAAAGATCTCTGCCGGGCTCATATCTAGGATGGCCGAGGATGCGTTTGCGACTAGGTTGGTGAGCAATTTGGACCATTTCATGCTGCCGGCATCTTCGTAGAGGCGCGGGCGCAAGCCGGCTTGCTCAAAGGCCTGGAAACAGGCTGTGGAGAGAGCATGTTTGCGACTGAGCCCAACCCCGCGCAATTTTTCCAGCTTGGCCGCGCCGGTGGCAGTGCGAGAGACGGCGCTGGTGACGGTGCCGGGGATCACCTTTTCTTCTCCCAGCACAGCGGCGAGCATACTCTCATTTTCAACGCCGTTGGAGAGGCAGAGCACGGGGGGCATGGCGGCAGCAAATGGCCGCATGGCTTCTACGGCGGTGGGGGTATCAAAGGATTTCAGGGCGAAGAGCGCTAGATCATATTGTGAGTGCTCTAGAGCTTCCGCCAGGTTCGTTGCAATCCCAAATTTCGAGGCCGGGATTTCGTGAATGCTTTGCCCGGCTAAGCTCAAATCGAGAGAGAGACCGCGTTCCCGCAACCGTGTGGCGCCTTCGGAACGCTCTAGAAAGGTGACCGGGTGCCCGTGTAAGAGCAATGAGCCGCCGATGTAGGTGCCAATGGCGCCTGCGCCGAAGAGCAAGATGTTCATTCTAACACTCCAGGATCGAAGCGTTGTAATTCCCAGCGGTGTCTATCAGGATCATAGGTGAATTCGGCAAAGCCGGTGTTGGCAAAGCGAAAGCGAGGACCGCTATGGGCGAATTGTGGGGGAATGTTTAAGGTAGCGTACAAGGTCGTGTTTAGGATGCCTCCATGGGCTACGATCAGATAGTGACCCGGACCACGATCGATCAAGCGTTGGATAGCCCCTCCTGCGCGCAGGAAGAGTTGCCAGCGACTTTCGCCTTTTTCACCGTAATGGGTATAGGGGGTAAGATTTTGCAGGATCGGGAAACGATCTTGCACTTCTTCTGCGCTCAGGCCAGCAAGATGCCCGTTGTTCAGCTCGCGCCAGTCCGGGTCCAGCTCGATCCGCAGGCGCAGGGCTTCGGCCAGCACCTCCGCTGTTTGACGGGCACGTAGCAACGGACTGGAGATGCATACATCGAAGTGCCTGTTTTCCCTTTTCCATCTTTCGGCCAGGGCATGCGCTTGAGCCAGGCCACGTTCGGTAAGCGGATAATCAGCCCAGCCCTGAAAGCGCCTTTCTGCATTACCGAGCGATTCTGCATGGCGTAGGAAAGTGAAGTAGTAGTAACTCTCACTCATCTTTGGGTTCTTCGCGGAGAAAGTATATCGGGCGGCGCTTGACTTCCTGAAAAATGTAGCCGATATACAGGCCGATGAAGCCTAGAAGCACCATGATTATGCCGCCGATGATCAGGATGACGAACATCAGGGAAGACCAGCCGGAGGCCAGGTGGGAGGTGCGCCCGGTGATCCAGAAGCTGAGCACATAGGCCATTTCGAGCATGGCCAGGAAGAGGAATAGAATGCCTAGGCTGATGCCGATATAGAGCGGCACAAGCGAGAAGGAGAAGATCGCATCCATGGCTAGGCGGATCATCTTGCGTAGGGAATATTTGGAGCGGCCAGCCAGGCGCTGACCGGGATGATAGGGTAGGATGACGGTGCGATAGCCGATCCAGGCCACCATGCCACGCAAAAAGCGATGGTATTCGGGCATGGCCTTGAGCGCTTCGATGGCTTGCCGGGAAAGGGCACGAAAGTCGGCGGCGCCGGGCAGGATTTCAGTGCCGCTCATCAGGTTGAGCAGGCGATAGAACAGCGCCGAGGACCATTTCTTGAACGAGGCGGGTTGGGCTTCATCCAGGCGTTGGGTTTGGACGATATCGTAGCCTTGGCGAATGAGGGCGATCATCTCCGGGATCAGTTCCGGCGGATGCTGACCATCGGCATCCATGCTGATGACGATCTCTCCTTCGGCGTGATCGAGGCCGGCGGTGAGCGCGGCCTGATGTCCGAAGTTGCGGCTCAAGGTCAGGATGCGAATGCGGGGGTCTTGGTTGGCCAAAGCGCGCAGCAGGCGTGGCGTTTCGTCTTTTGAGCCGTCGTCTACGTAATAGATCAAGAATTGATGGGGGAGGGGATCGATCACGGCGCGCAGGCGGCTGTGTGTTTGCTCGATCACTTCCGCTTCGTTAAAAACCGGGATCACGATGGCAACAGTGGGGGGGGAAGAGATACTCACGATAGCGTTACCTGATGCTTCTCTTCGAGAATGTGCAGCGTGCGTTCGATCTCGGACCTCCGGCGGGTTTCATCCCAGCCCAGGACATTCGCGGCGATCGAGGCGAATTCTTCGAGGACCGGCTTGCTCAGGTGACCGAGGATGGCGAGCGATGTGCGGCGTAGGAGGAGATCATCGAGGTGGATTACTTTTTCGTGCTGTAGGAGGAAAGTTATCTCGCGCCAGGTGTAATCGGAGAGAGTTTGTAGAGGACGATCGGCCTCTTCGGCCAAGAATAGGACCAGGTTTTCGGCGCGCATGCCGTAGCGCTCACACAAAAGTTGCAGGCGTTCCTGAGGCAATCCGCTCCAGGCGCTCATGCGTGTTAGGCATTGACGATGCTCTTCGATGGTGCGGGGATAACCCTTGCCACCGCCGACGGGGAGATCGCGCGTGCTTTTCAGTCGTGGACGAGCGAGAAAAGTCAGCGCTTTATCTGTGACTTGCTCGGCAAAGGCGCGATAGGAAGTCCATTTCCCGCCGATCAGGGAATAGACAGGGAAATTCAAGCCGCTCCAGTCACCACTTATGACCTGAATGTGGTGATCACGGGTGATCTGGCCGGCGTTGCGGGCACGGGTATAGGCGAGCGGGCGAACCCCGGAAAAACGGAAGACGATATGTTCACGCCCGACCTTCAAGTTGGGAAAGACCCGATGGATCATGTGCAGGAAATAGTCAACTTCTTCTTCGGTACAGCGGGCTTGATCCGGGTCTTCGATGGGAATATCCGAAGTGCCGATGAGGACCTTATCGAAGAATGGGAAGATGAGCACAATGCGCCCATCGTCGTTTTCGAAAAAGAATTCGTATTCGCCGATCGCTTGACGCAATTCGGGGTGATCGAGGACGAGATGAGAGCCTTTCGTGCCGCCGATAAAGCGGGTGTTCAATCCCAGGGAACGATTGGCGAAATCAATCCAGGGACCGGCAGCATTGATTAGCAGGCGGGGACGTACTTCGTATTCCTGTCCGCTCAGTTCGTCACACACGAAGACGCTGCCGCCTTTTCCGCCGATCAGGCTAACGTAGTTCAGGGCACGAGCGTGCTCTCCTTCGGCTTCGGCATCCAGGAGAAGCTCAATGGCGTAGCGTTCCGGGCTAAGGATGGCACCATCATAGTAGGTAGCCGTATAGAGAATGTGCGGATTGAGTTGAGGCCAGCGCCGGAGAGAGTCGCGTCGATCGTAGAAGCGGTGACGGGGCACGGTGCGCTCTTTGCCGGTATAGGCATCGTAGAGCATGAGTCCGATCTTGATCACCAGTGCACCGCGCTCGGCCGGACGCTCCAAAAGACCAAGGAATTTGAGGGGCGCGTTGAGCAGGCCGGAAAAGCGTTTGAAAATGGGAATGGCGGTGGGCAAGGGCTTGACCAGATGCGGCGCGTTGCGCAGCATGCGGTTCCGTTCCTGAACGGCTTCGCGCACCAATCGAAATTCGCCGTTTTCCAGGTAGCGGATGCCGCCATGTGCCATGTGCGAAGAGGCCGCCGAGGCTCCGGAGCAAAAATCACCGCGATCGATCAGCAGCGTGTTTACCTTTTGGAGCGCCAGATCGCGGAATGTGCCAATGCCGTTGATTCCGCCGCCGACGATCAACACGTCCACGTTTGGATTGGAAGCCAAGGAGGAAAGAATTTGCTCGCGGTGCATAAAGCTCCAGGAAAGATCGAGGATCGTTTGCTGCCTATTTTATCATCATCCTTTCGGGATTACGGACGATAACCCGGAATGGCCCGGATGGCATTCACACCGTAGTATTTTTCGGCGCAACGGTTGACCCAATGCCTTGGATTGCTATCCAATTCTTTGACTTGCTGGAAACCGTTCAACTGCTCGATGATGATCTCCTTTTTTCCTTCGGTGATCTGTTGCAGAAGGTGTTCCTGCCGGGCATCCCAGGCCGCAGCACGCTGCTGATATTCCGGCAATTCGGTTTGCCACATTTTCAGCGAGGCCCGCAGAGGATAAAAGGCAAGCAAGAGCAAAAGCAAAGTGGCCAGAGTGGTGCCTCGCACAGGAAATATCAGGCTGAACAGAATACCTTCGAGCATCAAGGCTGCTGTCATCACCACACGTGCGGTAAAACGCGCTCGGGCGATTGGGTAGGATTGACCATATACGCTCGGGGCAAAACTGGCGGCAATGAGCAGATAGGTCACAGCTCCGATAACTAACATAATCAACAAACGCTTTCGATTTGTCCGTGGTAGTAAGGAGTCCACGGGTTCTTTGAAGAGGAGAAAGAGCAAAAAGGGACCGGTAAAGGTAAGTAGTGAGGGCAATGGCTGGGTGACCAAGGTGTCCCAGATGAAGTCCAACGGGAAACGCAGGGTGTGCGAGAAAAAGAGGGAAAAGGGCGGTGGAGCATCCATGCGTAAGGAGTTGGCCGGTGCCAGGATCATGATAAGCATTGCGCCGCTCAACCCTATCCATGACCAGCATAGTGGGCTTTGCCAGGCGAAGCCTTTTTTGCCGAGCCGAATAAGGAGCAGCGCCAGCGTGAAAGCCGTGATGAGCATGGCAGTGGGAGGCTCGGAAAATCCGCCGAGTAGAAAGGAGAACAGGATGGTTAGCACGTTTAACCAGAAGGAGCCTTGCTTTCCTTCGGCAATGCGGCGTGCTTGCCAGGTGAGAAAAGTCAGCAGAAACGGTGTGAAGACCAGCGGCGCGAAATGGGTGGCAGAGGAAGAATACCAGTAGAGAGTCTGGAAACGATGGGGTGCCTGCCAGAGAGCGTAGAAAACGAGCCACAGAGTTAGAAAGGTGGGCATTAAAGAGGGCCATCGAATTCCCCAAAATCGACCCATTGCGCGGATCCATAGGAACAAGCCGAGTGTCCAGAGCACAATCAGTAGAGCCGGGAAGAAGCGCATACCGGTCATTCCACCGAGGCGCTCGATCAGGCTGAAAAAGAGAATATTAGTATAGCGATCCGAGGTAGTTTGATAGCGCCAAAGCAGAGCTTGTGGGAGTGGAGCTCGCTGAAGTTCGGATGCGAAGCAATAGTCATCGGCGATGAAGCGCGAGAAATAGCCCATATAGGCTAAGACACACACGCCGATAAAAAGCGAGAGCCCGTGGAGTGTGAGCATCCAGCGGGGTTTTTGCAAGCTTGCGAAACGGTGAATGATCGGCATATTTTTTATAGAGTTATTTGAGAAATTTGTGTCAAGATGTATCCCAATGAAGGGTTTTGCGACACACCGCTCTGAAAAAATCGAAAAGGCAAATCCTATTCGGCTTATGCACCCTTACAGAGCAGCAATTGCAGCCTACTGTCTAGCGTGCCCTTCGGACTCAGGCAAAATGGCCCGGAAAGGCAACTCCGCTTGTTTCCTGCCAAACTCTCTTTGCGGCCATTGGCCTAAAAGTTTCACGAAACCCAATCAAACGTGCGGGTCACTGCCTTTTTCCAGCCGGCGTAAAGCCGTTGACGCTCTGTCTCGCTCATTTGGGGATGCCATTCGCGGTCGATCTGCCATTGCTGACGCAACTCGTTCAAGTCTTTCCAGAAGCCGATTGCCAAACCGGCAGCATAAGCCGCGCCGAGGGCGGTCGTCTCGGTGACTTTTGGACGGATGACCGGCACACCGAGCATATCGGCCTGGAATTGCATCAGCAGTTCATTGACCACCATGCCTCCATCCACTTTCAATGCGCGCAACTTTACGCCGGAATCGGCCTCCATGGCTTCTAGCACCTCGCGTGTCTGATAGGCGGTGGCCTCCAGAGCGGCGCGTGCCAGGTGACCTTTGTTGACATAGCGGGTCAACCCGATGATCAGGCCGCGCGCATCGGAGCGCCAGTAGGGGGCAAAGAGGCCGGAAAAGGCCGGCACAAAGTAAATTCCGCCGTTATCTTCCACTGTTCGTGCGAGTGCCTCGATCTCCGAGGATTTGCCGATCAGGCCCAAATTGTCGCGCAACCATTGGACCAATGCTCCGGTAATAGCGATCGAACCCTCTAGGGCATAGACTGCGGGTTGCTTGCCGATCTGATAGCCCACGGTAGTCAAGAGGCCGGCGTTGGAAGGAATCGGCTTCTCGCCGGTATTCAACAACATAAAGCAGCCCGTGCCGTAAGTGTTCTTGGCCTCGCCGGGTGTGAAGCAGGTCTGGCCGAAGAGCGCGGCCTGTTGATCACCTAGATCGCCGGCTACGGGCACTCCCTCTAAGAGTCCTTTGGCCGTGCCGTAGACTTCCGATGAGGAGCAAATTTGAGGGAGCATGGCGCGAGGGATGCCGAGTGTGCTCAAAATGCTCTCATCCCAATCTAACGTGTGCAGATTCATCAGGAGGGTGCGGCTGGCATTGGTGACGTCGGTGACGTGTTCGCCGCACAGGTTCCAGATTAGCCAGGTATCAATGTTCCCGAAGAGCAATTCCCCGCGCTCGGCGCGGTGATGGGCATCGGGAATGTTTTCCAGCAGCCAGGCGATCTTTGGACCCGAAAAGTAGGTGGCCAGCGGCAAACCGGTTTGTGCTCGAAAGCGATCTTGCCCCCCTTCTTTGGCCAGTTCGGCGCAGAGCGCATCGGTGCGCGTATCTTGCCAGACAATGGCATTGTAGATCGGTCGTCCGCTTTCCCGATCCCAGATCACGGTGGTCTCTCGCTGATTGGTAATGCCGATGGCAGCGATTTCGGTCAACTTAGCGTTGGCTTGGGCAAGAGCCTCTTGCACCACCGCTTGCGTGTTTTCCCAGATTTCCATCGGATCGTGCTCTACCCATCCCGGCTGAGGGTAGATTTGACGATGCTCTTTCTGGGCCATGGCGATCGGTTTTCCCATGCGATCGAAGAGGATGCATCGGGTGCTAGTAGTTCCCTGGTCAATGGATACAATGTATCGGCTCATCTTGTCACTCCTGACGATGGTTTTTATACGGTCGACGATGACGGGACCAGAACTGCTCCAAGTTATGGAAAGGGCGGCGGAGCTGATAGCGCAGCGATGGCCAACGGTAGCGCCAGAAACGCGGGTGAAATGCCAAGATAAGGCGCTTACGGATATATCTTTGCAGGGTCTTTATTTCTCGGATTGTGAAGGCCTGGCGCAAACGCTCGAGCAGCTGTTCCGGATTTTCCTCGCTCACCAAAAGGCGTAATGCCTCGCGCGCCTGTTGGCTGAGGACGAAAAGGGGATTTTCCAAACGCTCAAAGCGACGAGAGAAGCGATAGGCTTCTCCCAAGACCATTCGGCGAGTTTGCTCGGAAAAAGCGCCGAATTCGTAGCGGAAAGGGATAGAATGGATCGGGCGTCCAGCTAGGGCATGCATTTCGCACCAGAGATACTTTAGACCAAGGCCGATCAGCCCTTCTTTTTCTAGGCGACGCATTGAGACGACCAATCGTTCGCCGCGTAGGATACCAAAACGTCCCAATTTTGCCGCCCGTCGCACATAGTCGTGATCTTCGGCCATGACCAAGCTTTCGTCAAATCCGCCGATTTTTTCGTGCAACCAACGGTGGGAAAAAATACAAAATCCCGGTGCATGAGGCGAAATGGGGGCCATAACCAGAAGATAAAGGTTTGCCAGCTCCGTCAACAGGGGGTAAAGAGGGTCCTCTTCAAGTGGCTCGTAAAGACAGGTTGCAACCTCTAACCCGCGTTCTTTCATTTCGGCCAGGTTTTTCTCCAGGAAAAACGGTCCGGGGATGACATCTGCATCCAGAAAGAGCAAAATGTCCCCTTGTGCTTGGCATGCTCCGGCATTGCGCCCTGCAGCTGGCATGCCTCCGGGAACAACCTTCGCTCCCCATTCCAGCGCCAGCGAGACGGTGTTGTCTTTTGAGCCGGCATCTGCGATGATCACTTCGTCAGGTGGGCATGTCTGCTCTTGTAGGGCCTGGAGCAATTTTGGTAGGTAGGCGCTTTCGTTGAGCGTTGGGATGATCACGCTGACTTTCATCCGATCTCCTCCAGGCGTCGAATCTTCCCCACCCGTCGAGCATGACGTTCGCCACCAGGCTGATGACCGGTAAATTCGGCGCGTAGAAAGGCCTGCACGATCTCGCGTGCCAGCTCTGGGCCGATCACGCGGGCACCCAGGCAGAGCACGTTCATATCATCGTGTTCCACTCCCTGATGAGCGGTATACGTATCGTGGCAGACGGCGGCGTAGACCCCGCGCAGCTTATTGGCAGCGATCGAAGCGCCGATTCCGGACCCGCAGATCAGGATCCCGCGCTCGGCCTCCCCGCGCTGAATGGCCCGCCCTACTTTTTCGGCATAATCCGGATAATCTACGCTTTCGGTACTAAAGGTTCCCAGGTCAAGCACCTGGTGACCTTCCTGACGCACCATTTCCAAGACCGTTTCTTTGAGTGGAAAACCGGCATGATCACAAGCGATGGCGATTCTCATAGCTGCCTCTGACGAATTCCTAAAATCAGGATCAGGATGGTGAGGATTCCTCCGATTGCGCCGACTTGCCAGGCATGACGCAAGGAAGATTCTGCTGTGCGAAGTGGGTTTTCTGCCAACGGGGTGGGAGTCGGCCAGAACGTCGCCGTGGGAGTGGGCGGGATGAACGTCACTTGCCCGGAGGGCTGTAAGGGTACTGGTGTGGGGAAGGGGGTAGGAGTAGCAGTAGGGATGTAGTTACGCAAATGTAAATTTTCCACGCGTACCTCTTGTTGATGGCCATCTTGGAAGACGACCAGCAGGCGTAAGTGATAGGTGCCATCGCGCACTTGAGCGGTATCCCATATCGCCAGCGTTCCCTCTATTGGAGTATCCAGGCGGCGGATCAAAAACCAGGCATCCGGCGCCTCGGCTAGAGCAAAGGCGATCTCGGCGTAGGCAAACCCTTCTAGAGCCGGGATTTTTCCCTGGATGAGCACCTGCCCACGCAACGTTTCACCGTTATGCGGGGCCGATAACGTAAGCGCATCCTGGGCATATACCGTGAACGGCGTGACCAGCCAAATGAGAAAAACCAGCAGAAACCATCCGTACCGGCCGCGAGGTGCCATTTCTTTCATTGTCCCTACATCACTTTTGCCAGCTCTTCGAGCGGTAAAAAGCGCCCTGTCTTGGGCAGGTAGCGCAAGTTCAACCGTAGCAGCGAAGTGGGCAGAATACGATAGGCCCGCAGTTGTTCCTCGTCTCGTAATACTTCTTCCGGTTTCCCATCGGCTACAATTTGTCCATCGTACATGAGAACCACGCGGTTAGCGTAGGAAATGGCCAAATCGAGATCGTGGGTGACGAAAAGGATCGTCTCCACCTCTTTCATTTGCATAATGGCATCCATAAAAGCCCGGTAAGTACCGTAATCCTGTCCTGCCGTCGGTTCATCCAACACCAGCAGCCGCGAGCGCATGGAAAGCACCGCCGCAATGCTCACCCGTTTCTGTTGACCGAAGGAAAGTGCCAAGGGAGGCGTTTCCAGCTCGGATTGCATTCGGATGACTTCGATCGCCCATTGCACGTTGCGGGCAACGGCCTCGGCGGAAAATCCCAGATTTTTGGGTCCAAATTCCAATTCCTGCCGCACCGTCGGTGCGAAAAGCATATGGGAAGGGCTTTGGAAGACGTATCCGACCGTATGAGCCGCCTGTGCCACGGTCATTTGCCGCGTATCTCGACCTTCGAGCAGCACCTTTCCTTCGGTGGGTTTGAGCAATCCAAGGGCATGTTTGGTCAGTGTCGTCTTTCCGCAGCCATTATGACCGAGCAGGGCGATCACTTCGCCTTTTCGGATTTGGAGATTGACGTTCTTGAGCACCGATCGAGCGCTACTTCCGTAGCGGAAGTGCACGCCACGGAATTCCACCAGCGGCTCGCCAAGGGGGAGGGACCCCTGGCGGGTTCGCACCGTAGCCGGCTTCGCCTCGGCCTGAGCAAGGCGCGGCAGCACCTGTTCGGCCGGCAGCTTGATCTCGCGCACATCTACCACCTGTAGCAATCCGTCTACAGGGCCATAATATGCCATGTGCCCGTTTTCCAGGTAGAGCACCTTATCCGGCCGAATAGCGAGCACGTCTTCCACCCGATGTTCGACGATGACGATGGCGATACCCTCATCGGCCAATTGGCGGAAGATTTGCAGGGCCTCGTAAGCCGACATCGGGTCCAGGCTGGCCAGCGGCTCATCTAATAGGAGCAAACGCGGCCCTAGGGCGAGCACCCCGGCCAAGGCGATCTTCTGTTTTTCACCGCCGGAGGTGAGATAGGTGTCTCGGTCACGTAGATGGGCGATTCCCAGTCGTTCCAGGGCATTTTCAACGCGGCGCTGGATTTCTGCACGGGGCAATCCCAGGTTTTCTAATCCAAAAGCCACTTCCTGGAACACGTAACTTCCGAGGATCTGACGCTCAGGGTCCTGCAAAAGTGTGCCCACCTGTTGGGCGATCTCGCCCAGGCTCCGTCCGCGCACCGATTCCCCGAAGATGCGAATTTCTCCCTGGAGTTCTCCGCTATATGTGTGTGGGATCAGGCCGTTGATACAGCGGAGTAAGGTCGTCTTGCCACAACCGCTGGCGCCGGCCAGCAGGAGCACCTCGCCCGGTTGCACGCGGAAGGAGATGTGCTCGATGGATGGGCGCTCGCGGCGGCGATAACGGAAGGTCAGATCCTCGACTTCGAGTGTGGCGGGACTCACGGGCATTCGACCTCCACGATATCCCCTTCCTTCAGGCCGAGTTTGTGCGCCGCGTTCCCGTTAACCAGCGCGATTTCTAAAAATCCATCGCTATCAATAACAGCGACCAGGCTTCCGACCGGGCGATGGCCGTAGGAAGGAGCAATTCCTTCGATGCGATGATTCCCGACGCGAACGCGAACTTCGGCCAGGGATGAGCCGAGCTGAGCCACGGAGAGGTTAGTCATCAGATTGCCGAAGCGATCCACATATACAATGAGCGCTTTCCAAGTTTTTCCCTGCTGTTGTGGCTCCGGAAAGTCCAATCGCACAGGATCGTCAATCGGCGTGCCCAATTCGCTTAAGGGTACGCCGCGCGCCAGATGTGCGGCGATGGGAGCGAAGAGATCGCGCCCGTGGAAGGTGGTGCTTAGAGGGTGAAGCCAATATTCGGAACGGTTGAGGTGAATGATTTCGATACTTTCACCAAGGGCTTCGGCATGTATCAGGAGTAGACTGATCAGTCCGTTATCCGGACCGACAAAAAATTGTTTCCCCAATCGGGCGGCCAAGGGGCGGCGCCGAGTGCCAACCCCTGGATCGATAACCGCCAGATGCACGGTGCCGGGCGGGAAGAAAGGGGCAGCACGGTGCAAAATGTAGGCGGCCTGGCGCACATTTTGTGGCTCTACCTCGTGGCTCAGATCTGCCAGCTGTGCTTCTGGGTAAATTTTCCAAATGACCCCTTTCATAATGCCGACAAACCCATCTCGTTCGCCGAAGTCGGTGGTCAGGGTAATTACGCTCACGCGTTGCTCTCTCCTTTTTTCGATGAATCGGTTCGATATGCTTCTTTCGATAAGACCGTTCGATATGCTTCAAAGACGTTCTCGATCGTTTCGATTTTGTTCAAAATGCGACTCAGATGGCTTAGATCGCGCACTTCAACCACCAGATAAATGTTTGCAATGTTATCGTGGTTTACTTTGACATCAATGTCGAGTATATTGCCATCCTCATCGGCAATGAGAGTTGAAATTTCACCCATCAATCCGGGGCGATCATAAGCTTTGATGCGAATGGGAACAGGATAGCGTTGTTCCTCTCTTATGGAGCCCCAATCAACGCGGATTAGGCGTTCATGCTCGCGCTCTTGTGCTCGTAGAATATTTCTGCAATCCTGGCGGTGAATGGTGACCCCTCGACCGCGGGTAATATAGCCAATGATCCCGTCTCCATAGGTAGGATTGCAGCAGCGGGCAAAGGTGCTCAGGACTCCTTTTATTCCCACTACTCTAATGTTGTTCGTATCAGCGAGGGGTGTTTGATCTTGCTTCTCTTTCTCACTTGTCAAGTGAGAGGGTGGTTCAGATTGAGCAATGTGTTGGATGACGCGTTGAACGCTTAAGTCACCGCAGCCGATGGCTACGAAGAAGTCATCGGTGTTCTTATAGCCCAGCTCCCGAGCCAAGTTTTCATAGCTGATATTGCGCAAGGCCAGGCGGGCAAACTCGCGCTCAAGCAAATGGCGTCCCTGGGCAAGGTTTTGCTGGCGGTCTTGCTTGCGAAACCAAACACGGATTTTGTTTTTAGCGCGCGAAGTTTTAACATAGCCTTTGTTTTCATCCAGCCAGTCGCGACTGGGCCCACCGCGTTTGGTGGTGAGGATTTCGACGCGATCGCCGTTTTTGAGCTGATAGTTGAGGTGCACTAACTTGCCGTTGACCCGTGCCCCTCGACAGCGGTGACCGATATCCGTGTGGATGTGATAGGCAAAATCGATCGGCGTGGAACCGGCCGGCAGGTCGATAATATCGCCTTTTGGGGTCAGAACGTACACGCGTTCGCGGAAAACATCGTTTTTGACCGCTTCCACGAATTCGTGGGCATCGGTGACTTCTTGCTTCCAATCCATCATGCGGCGCAACCAGGCGACATGCTTTTCAAATTCGGCATCCCGTGCACTACCCTCCTTGTAGCGCCAGTGAGCGGCGATGCCGTATTCGGCCCGCTGGTGCATTTCCGGTGTGCGGATTTGTACCTCTAGCGAGCGCCCATCCTCCCAGATGACCGCTGTGTGTAGGGATTGATACATATTTTCTTTGGGCGCGGCAATGTAATCATCGAATTCTTTAGGAATAGGGTGCCAGTGGGTGTGAATGATGCCCAAAGCGGCGTAACAGGAAGCAACGTCCGGCACGATCAGACGTACGCCTCGTACATCCTGGATCTCCTCAAACGTTTTCCCCTTTTCGATCATCTTGCGGTAGATGGAGTAAATATGCTTCGGGCGGCCGCTGATCTCTGCTTGGATGCCGTGATCCTGAAGTACTTTTTGCATTCGGGCAATGATGCGGTTGATCTCTTCCTGACGATCTTCTCGTTTGTGGGCCAGCTTTTCCGCGATTTCGCGATACTTTTCCGGCTCCACATAGCGGAAAGAAAGGTCTTCCAGCTCCCATTTGATCTGCCAAATGCCAAGACGATTGGCCAGGGGGGCGAAAATATCCAGGGTCTGTTGGGCAATGCGACGGCGCTTTTCTTCCGGCATGTAGGAAAGGGTGCGCATGTTGTGTAGCCGGTCGGCCAGTTTAATCAATACGACGCGCACGTCTTCGCCGATGAACATTAGGGTTTTGCGTAAGGTTTCGGCGACCAAATCGGTTTTGCGACTTGAGATAGCTTCTTCGGATTCTTCTTCCGGTTCGGCAGAAGGCATGGAGCCACTTGATGGAATTGCCTGTTCTTCGCGCGAGACGCGCGGGAGGGTGCTCATCTTTGTCACTCCATCTACCAGATGAGCGATCGTTTCCCCGAAGTCGCGCCGTAAATCGTCCAGGGTCACATAGGTATCTTCAACCGTATCATGAAGCAACCCGGCGGCAACTACTTCCGCCGGGACGCGCAATTCTGCTAAGATGCCTGCTACGGCCAGACAATGGGTGATATAAGGCTCTCCGGAAGCACGCTTTTGTTCACGATGGGCTTCTTCTGCAAGGCGATAGGCGCGCAGAATTAATTCTCGATCTGCTTCGGTGTAATTTGGAGGGAGGATCTCTAGTAATTGTTCTAGGGTTTGAATGTTTTCGGTGGATTTCATACAAAGTCTCTGAGGGGTTGGAAAAGACCATGCAGGTCAGCCTATGAGGTGGATGACGATAAACTTTAAGAGATGCCCCAGATCAACCTGTAAGCCGCATTCTGTCCGGCGGGGTTCCGCCTGGGCGATCATCTATCTAGGCGGCCTACCCGGGACTGGCGCACCCCGAAAACGGGGAGGCACATAGGGAGGCGAGCAACCTCCCGCTGCTGTTGGCAGCTTCGTCCCTTCTTGGCCTTGCTCCCGGCGGGGGTTACCTGGCCGCCTGCATTGCTGCAGACGCCGGTGGTCTCTTACACCACCTTTTCACCCTTACCCTTTGATGGGCGGTCTGTTTTCTGTGGCCCTGTTCCGGCAGGTCGTTACGGTGTAACTTCCCGCCCCGGGTTTCCCCGGCGCCGTGCTCTGTGGAGTGCGGACTTTCCTCGACCTTGCTTCACAAGGTCGCGATCGCCCGGTTGACCTGAGGCATTAATATGATACCTTTTCTGAAGGCTTTCGTCAATCGGGAGGCCTATCTAGCCCGGCTATCTGAAAAGACTTGACAATTTTGACCATTTGTATATAATCAGTGCCAATCATAAAGGCTGTGAAGAGGACGAGTACGCATCATACGGCGGTACAGAGAGCAGGCGGTTGGTGAAAGTCCTGCCCGTGATGGTGGTGCGGAATGGACCTCGGAGCCGCAGGGCGAACGTGGTTGGTCGGGTAGTCGGTTGGTTGGCTGCCACCAGTAGCCTGAGACGGTGGGCTCCCGTTAAAAGAGCTAGGGTATAACCCGCGTTGACGGGCGTACCCGAAAAGAGTGAGGCTGGCTTTTTCTCCCCGGTGCTTCACCGGGGAGTTTTTGTTAGCCTAACTTGGGTGGCACCGCGGATTGAAACCATCCGTCCCATGTGGGATGGATGGTTTTTTGATTTTTTCAAGGAAGGAGGCAGAGATGGAAGAAGAGTTGTTGATCCCAACCCTTGAGACGGAGGAGCATTCGCCGATGCAGGAACGTTTCTGCGAAGTTCCGGCGGAGGAGATCGCTTTTTCCGCGGCCGAGGGCCAAAGGTCCCGCGAAGCGCTGTTTGCGCCGGCACTCGGCTTTGTGCCATGAGGCGGATTCGGAGCGCAGTCGGCTTCGGCCGGCACTCGGTTTCGATATTTCCCAAATCTATTTTCATTTTGTAAGGAGGTTCCTATGTCTGAGATGATCCGTTTCTTACTTTCTGAAGCCGATATTCCTCGGTTTTGGTATAACGTTCAGGCGGATAGCCCGCTGCAACCGGCACCGGTGCTTCGTCCGGATACGTTAGAGCCTGTGACGCCGGATTTCCTTTCGGTGCTCTTTCCGATGGAGCTGATTTTGCAGGAGGTTTCGCAGGAGCGCTATATCGAGATTCCGCAGGAGGTGCGGGAGATCTATCGGCTTTACCGGCCGACTCCTTTGGTTCGGGCACGGCGTTTGGAGAAGGCGTTGCAGACGCCGGCACACATTTATTTCAAGAATGAGAGCGTTTCGCCCTCGGGTAGCCATAAGCTGAATACGGCGCTGGCGCAGGCTTTCTATAACAAGGTGGCCGGGACGAAGGCGCTGACGACGGAGACGGGGGCAGGTCAATGGGGTTCGGCGTTGGCGATTGCCTGTAATTTCTTTGACCTGGAATTGGAAGTTTACATGGTAAAGGTTTCCTATCGCCAGAAGCCGTATCGCCGCATTCTGATGGAATCTTTTGGGGCGAAGGTGTTTGCCAGCCCAACGGATCGGACGCAATACGGGCGTTCGGTGCTGGCGACAGCCCCGGAGAATCCCGGTTCATTGGGGATCGCTATTTCGGAGGCAGTAGAAGCAGCAGCCACTTCGGGTGGTCAGAAGAAATATAGCCTTGGATCGGTGCTGAACCATGTGATCCTGCACCAAACAGTGATCGGCCAGGAGGCGCTGAAGCAGATGGAGATGGCCGGTGAGTATCCGGATGTGGTGATCGGGTGTGTGGGCGGCGGATCGAATTTCGCCGGGTTGGCGTATCCGTTCCTGGGCGAGAATTTGCGCAACGGGCGCAAGACGCGCCTGATTGCCGTGGAGCCGACGGCGGCCCCTTCGTTGACCAAAGGCGTTTATACGTTCGATTATGGGGATACGGCGCGCATGGCTCCGATTGTGAAGATGCATACGCTGGGGCATACGTTTGTGCCACCGGCGATTCACGCGGGTGGGTTGCGCTATCACGGGATGGCGCCAAGCCTTTCGGCGTTCCACGAGGCCGGATTAATCGAGGCGGTGGCCGTGCCACAACGGGCGACTTTTGAGGCGGCGTTGCTCTTTGCGCGTAGTGAGGGGATTGTGCCAGCGCCGGAATCGGCCCACGCGGTACGGGTGGCGATCGATCAGGCGATCGAGGCGCGGGAGCGCGGCGAAAAGCGGGTGATCCTGTTCAATCTTTCCGGGCATGGTCACTTTGATTTGGCTGCCTATGAGGCCTACTTGAACGGTTCGCTGGAGGATTATGAGTATCCGCAGGAGGCGGTGAAGGAGGCGTTGAAGGAGCTGCCGAAGGTGAATGGAGGTTTGGTGAGGGCGTGAGGCGGGGAGGATGAGAGCGGGAGAATATGAGAGTGGGGGAAGAGGAGAGGGGGGAGGTTTGTGAGGCAATGGTCGCCGAGGGGGAGGCGATCGTTGCTTTTAATGGATAGGAGGTTAAGGGGTTGGGATGTTAGGATGTTGGATGTTTAGGGGTTAGGAGGTTGGGAGGAGAAGATATAGGGAGATGAACGCCGTTGTTGGGCGGAAAAATGTGCTATAATTATCAAAGTAATCCAAAAAATTTTCGGAGGAAGAAATGGCCTACTATGAATTGCCCCCTTTGCCCTATGCATATGACGCGTTGGAGCCGTATATTGACGCGCGCACGATGGAGATTCATCACACCAAGCACCATCAGGCGTATATTACCAACCTGAACGGTGCGATCGAGAAGCACCCGGAACTGGCGACGAAGTCGCTGGAGGATCTGTTGCGCGATTTGAACGCTGTGCCGGAAGATATTCGCACGGTGGTGCGAAATCACGGCGGCGGGACGTGGAACCATTCGCTGTTTTGGGTGATCATGTCGCCGAAGGGCGGCGGTGTGCCGAGTGGTGAACTGGCAAAGGCGATCGACGCGGCGTTTGGTTCGTTCGATGCTTTCAAGGCCGAATTCGAGAAAGCGGCTAACGGGCGTTTTGGCTCGGGTTGGGCCTGGTTGGTCTTGCGCCAGGGTCAGCTGGCCGTGGTTTCGACGGCAAATCAAGATAACCCGCTCTCGGAAGGCATGATCCCGTTGATGGGCATTGACGTTTGGGAACATGCCTATTACCTGAAGTATCAGAATCGCCGGGCGGAGTATGTGAGCAATTGGTGGAATGTGGTGAATTGGGACGAGGTGGCGCGACGGTTTGCCGAGTTCAAGTAGTCGGATGGTCGCGTGTCGAATGGCCCCGTGGTCGGGTGGTGGCGCGGTTAGGAGTGAGCGGATTCGCGGAGTTGGTGGAGATGGTCCGATGAGGTTCCTCTGAGCGGGTCGGCTTGCCAAGGTAGAGGTGCGATTTCCCGGTAAGGGGATGAAACAACAAAAGGGACTCATCACGAGTCCCTTTTCTTTTTCATGGAAGTGCTCAGAATGAGATACGAAGCGCCTGCCAACCGGCGTAGCGCGCGGCGTCGCCCAGTTCGGCTTCGATGCGCAGGAGCTGATTGTATTTGGCGACGCGATCGGAACGCGCTGGGGCGCCGGTTTTGATCTGGCCGCTATTGAGGGCAACGGCTAGATCGGCGATGGTGGTGTCTTCGGTTTCGCCGGAGCGATGGGAGATGATGGTGCGCCAACCGGCACGATGACAGGTTTCGGCGGCCTGGATGGTTTCGGTGAGGGTGCCGATCTGGTTGAGCTTGACGAGCAGGGCATTGGCGGCGCCTTCCCGAATGGCACGGCCTACGCGCTCCGGGTTGGTGACGAGCAGGTCATCGCCGACGATTTGCAAGCGATTGCCTAATTCACGGGTGAAAAGCTGCCAACCCTCCCAATCATCCTGCGCCAGGCCATCTTCGATGGAGACGATGGGGTAGGCCTCTACCCATTCTTTCCAGAAGGCAACCATTTGTTCTGAGGTCAGGGAACGATTTTCCTTGCGCAAGAGATAGGTGCGGGTGGTTTCGTCATAGAGCTCGGAAGCGGCCGGATCGAGCGCAAGAGCGATCTCTTGACCGCGCCCGGCTTTGAAACCGGCTTTCTCAACGGCTTTGAGGATCAGTTCCACCGCTTCGCGGTTAGATGAGAGAGCCGGAGCGTAGCCGCCTTCATCACCGACCAGGGTGATGTAGCCGTGTTCTTTGAGCACCGCTTTAAGCGCGTGGTAAATTTCGGCACCCCAACGGAGGGCTTCTGCAAAGGATGGAGCGCCTAGCGGCATGATCATGAATTCTTGCATATCGGTGGATTGCCAGGCGGTGTGTGCGCCGCCGTTCAGGATGTTCATCATTGGCACCGGCAGGGCGTGAGCATAGACGCCGCCCAGGTAGCGGTAGAGTGGAAGACCGAGCGAGTTTGCGGCTGCTTTGGCTACCGCCAGGCTGACGCCCAGGATGGCATTGGCACCCAGGCGAGATTTGTTCGGGGTACCATCCAGTGCCAAGAGCTCGGCGTCAATCGCCTTCTGATCGAGCGCATCCCAGCCGGTCAGAGCCTCGGCGATCACGCCGTTGACGTGGGCTACGGCCTGACGCACGCCTTTGCCCAAGTACCGTGTTTTTTCGCCATCGCGCAGTTCGAGCGCTTCGTGGACCCCGGTGGATGCGCCGGAGGGCACGGCAGCGCGTCCCCATGCACCATCCGCGAGCACTACTTCGACCTCAACGGTCGGGTTGCCGCGGGAATCGAGGATTTCTAATGCAGAAATGCTTTCGATTGTGGTATCCATAGCCACCTCAAAGGAGACAAAATTTTGTGAGGTCAAGTATAATCGAAAGCTGCATGACAATCGATAACCGTTTTTTAAAGACCTTTGTTTTCGAGATGACACCCCTGCGCAAGGTGATCACAGCGGTGTTGACTGCCCTTTTTCGCCTGATCATAGATTTGCGCGTGGAGGGGATCGAGCATTTTCCTATGGATGGGCCGGTCATCGTGGCGGCGAATCACGTGAGCAATTTTGACGTCTTTCCGCTACAAATGGCATTGCCGCGGCCGTTGTTTTTCATGGCCAAGGCCGAGCTCTTCCGCAATCCGCTGCTCGATGTGCTTTTCCGCAATTTGGGGGCGTTTCCGGTTTATCGTGGTCAGAGAGATCAGTGGGCGCTGCAGCATGCTCGAAGGGTGTTGAAGCATGGGTTGGTGCTGGGGATGTTTCCGGAAGGGACGCGCTCTAAGGGGCATGGTTTGAGAGTGGGTAAGACAGGAGCCGCACGCTTGGCAATCGAGATGCGGGTGCCGATCGTGCCGGTGGCGATCATCGGCAGCGATCGCTTTTTCAAGCATTTTCCCCGGCGAACGGTGGTGGAGGTCAAAATTTTGCCGCCGTTATTGGCCGGAGCGGATGAATCTCCTTTGGAATTGACCGAACGGTTGATGTATACCCTTGCCGCCGCTTTGCCGAAGGAGATGAGGGGAGTGTATGGAGGAGAGGGTTAGGAGGGATAGGATGTTAGAGTGAGTGAGAAGGGAGATGGGTAGAAGGTGAGAAGGGGAGAAGGGGAGAAGGATGTAAGGATGTGGTGAAGGGCTTATTCCAGGAGGGAGTGGATTGTGGGGGCTAAATGTGTGAGGTCCGTGGTGAAGCGGAATGCGGCGCGAGCGGTGGAGGGGCCGATCAGTAGAAGGGGTACCGGAGCCAGAGTATGGCGCCGCGTTGAAAGGTCCTCCATGTTCCCGTGATCGGAGGTGATCAGGATCAGCAAATCGTCAGGTTGATTTTCGTATAGCCCTTGTAAGAGGCCGTCAAAGGTTTCCATTTGGCGCACAGCCCATTCCATATCCTGCTTATGACCGGCGTAATCGCTGGCCCAGTATTCGAAAAACGAAAAATCGTATTCCGAGGTCAATTCGGCCATTAGATGCCCGGCCTGGTGCGGTGAGCGCACGGGCGCTTGGGGAAAACCGAGCATAGATCGCCAGGCTTCGGCGGTGAAATCGGCAGAGAGGGCGCGAGCGGAAAAGAGCTCTTCCATGCCAAAGAGCGGCAAGCCGGCGGCGGTTACGGCCAAGGGAATGGCCGAATAGAGCCGACGACCACTTTGAATGCCCTGGAAGTAGCGCGGCGGATAGGCGTTCAATAGGGCAGCGCGTTGCCCTTTTGAGTGTAAGTAACCGAAGAGATTGCCGTTGGTCAGATAGGCCGCGATTTCCGGGTTGGGTTTGGGGCCATAGTGATAGCCGATCAGCAGAGGAATGTTGAGACCGGTGAGCAAAGTCGCCTGACCAGTAGCCGATTGGGGCAGGCCCGGCACGCCCAAGCGCGCATCTAGGGCAAAAAGCGAAGCTTGTTCCCCCTCATACGGTGCATCGGTGAGCAATAAGCGCCGACCACCCAGCAATTTTTGCAGGAAGGGCATGTGGGTGCAAGACAGGGGATTGATGTTCACATCATCCGCGCCTAGGCCAATGCCATCCAAGAACAGGAAGAGGATCTTCATGGGCCTGTGGATCGGTTTTCAGACTTTTGAAAGAGAAACCAGGCAGAGGGCCGGCCGCGTCGATCGTGACCATCTTTCCGCCAGCATAAGTGCAGGCCGCTTTGAAGGATATATGCCAGGTCACTTTCTTCTAAGCCGGGGGGCGTGTGCGATTGAAGGATGGCAAACAAGCGGTCTTTCCACTCAAAGCGAGCCGCTTCCGCCGGACGGAAAAAGGCATAGAGCAGCCAGTAACCACCGGGGCGCAAAATGCGCTTTAGCTGACGAAGATAAGCAGGACGATCGGTGACGCCGTGGAAGCAGCCGATATCCAGCGCCAGGTCGAAGGGGCCTTCAATTCCATCCAGACGGGTCACATCGCCAACCCGTAGATCGGCTTGCAGGCCTGCCTTGCGTACCTTGCGGCGTGCTAGGGAGATGGCGCGTGGGGCGAAATCTACGCCGGTCACCTGCCAGCCGTGGCGGACGAGCGTGATGACGTTCGTGCCGCTACCGCAACCCAGGTCAATGGCGCGGCCGGCAGGGTGGGTGGCGATAAATTCCAGCAACTCCGGTGGGGAGATCCCCTTATCCCAGGGCGGACGAGCGTAATACCAAAGGTGAAAAGAGAGACGGAGTATCCAGGACATTTTTCCAATCAAGATAAAGGATTCACGGGAAAGGCGTGATTTTTTTGGGAATAAAGTGGGCGAAGGATGGAAGAACAGGGATAGTTGGATTATAGCCCATTCTTGTTTGCGATGTCCGGTTTCTCTGCAAAAAGATAGGAGAGTTTCACTGCAAATGTAAAAGCCGTGTCTGGATCCACTTTGCTTGACGTGTCAAGTCACTTTATGGAATAGGAGTGCAAAACCTGGCGGATAAGGCACTTTTCTCCCACCGTGGACGGACGGGGAGCGACTTTACCAATTGGCGAACAGTCACAATTAATACTCTGTCACATGAATAGAGGGGGATATTTGTATGAAGTTCTTCCATGATACTTTGTGATATTTTGAACTTGATTCCCCCCTCTAAACCTTTACAATTAGAGTAGACGTTTATGAAAGTGGTCAGGGTTTAGCTATGTTGCATGTGAATCGAAAGACCGATTATGCCATTCGGGTGTTGCTGGCGCTGGCCAAACGAGGGGAGGAGGCGCGCGTGTCCACGGCCGTGATTCAGGAGGAGATGCTCATCCCGCCGGCGCTGGCTTTGCAGATCGTAGCCGCCCTGGCCAAAGGTGGTTTTATTCTCACCTACGCCGGACGGGAGGGGGCATTCATCTGGCGCGTCCACCGCGCTTGATCACCCTCTTACAAGTCGTTGAATATTTTGAAGGTCCGATTCATGTCTCTGAGTGTATTGACGGGAAGGTGGATTGCCCGTTTGAACAGGGTTGTCCGGTGCGCCGTCAATGGGGACATTTGGATGCGGTCATTCGCCTAACTTTGGCGAAGGTTACGTTTGATGAATTGGCTTCCGAAGCGCTACGTTGGGAGGAATTGCATTCTCAGTTTCAAAGGGAGGTGGCTCTATCACAAGGGATGTGATTTCTATCTTGCTTTTCATTCTGCTATCTAAATCTAGAAAGGAGGTTCCATTATGAGCGTTTTAACCCTTGCCCGCTTGCAATTTGCTCTCACCACTATCTACCACTGGCTTTTCGTGCCGTTGACCCTCGGTTTGGGGTGGTTCGTGGCCTATTTTCAGACGCGCTACTATCAAACCCGCGACGAGAACTGGCGCAAGATGGCCAAATTCTGGGGCAAGCTTTTCTTGATCAATTTTGCCTTGGGTGTGGTGACCGGTATCGTTCAAGAATTTCAGTTCGGCATGAACTGGAGCGAGTACAGCCGCTTCGTGGGCGATATCTTCGGCGCACCGTTGGCTATTGAGGCGCTCCTGGCTTTCTTTATGGAATCCACCTTCTTGGGAGTGTGGATCTTCGGGGAAGGGCGCATTCCGGAAAAGGCGCACCTGGCCTCGATCTGGCTGGCAGCGCTCGGTTCAAACCTTTCGGCAATCTGGATCTTGATCGCTAATGGTTGGATGCAACATCCGGTAGGATATGAGATCAATCCGGCTACCGGTCGCCCACAGATGGTGGATTTCTTCGCCGTGATCGGCAATCCAAAAGCCTGGCTTTTCATCTGGCACACGCTGGCGGATGGCTTTGCTATGGCCTCGTTCGTGATCTTAGGGGTGAGTGCCTGGCACCTGGCGCGCAAGCAGTATGTAGATTTCTTCAAGCGCTCGTTCCAGATTGCTGCGTTGGTTGGCGTGATCGCCAGTACAGTGGTCTTCTTGGGTGGTCACACCATGGGACAGTATATGTATGAGACTCAGCCGATGAAATTGGCCTCCCTCGAAGCCCATTGGGAAACTTCAAAGCCGGCTGACTTTTCGCTCCTCACCATCGGCGATCTCAGCGGAAAGCGCGAGGTCTGGTCAATTCGTGTGCCTTATGTGCTCAGCTTCCTGGCCTGCAATAATTTCGATTGCGAAGTGCGCGGTGTGAACGATATCCAAAAGGAATACGAGCAAACCTACGGCCCCGGTGATTATGTGCCGCTGATGGTGGTCACCTACTGGACCTTCCGCATCATGATGACCATCGGCTTTATCATGATCGCAGTGGCAGCCTGGTTGCTCTGGGAAACCCGCAAGCCGAACTATGAGATGACCACATGGATGAAGTCCTTGCCTTTCTGGGTTATCTTCCTGCCATATTTGGCCAATGTCAATGGCTGGCTCCTGAGCGAAATGGGACGCCAGCCGTGGATTGTGCAGGGGTTGCTCGAGATCCAGGATGCGGTTTCGCCTAATCTAACCGTAGTGGATATGTGGATTTCACTGGTCGGCTATGTGGTGGTCTACGGTGTGTTGGCCGGTGCCATGTTCTACCTGATGCGCAAATATGCTCAGGCCGGCCCCGAAGCTGCGCTGCACGAATCGGTAGATGTTGCTCCTGCGCTAGCCGGTGCTCAGGATTAACTTCAAAGGAGGGCTGAGATGTCCCATGAATTTCTCCAAACCCTGTGGTTTGTATTGATCGCCATTCTGTGGATCGGATTCTACTTCCTGGAAGGGTTCGATTTTGGGGTGGGCATGTTGCTCCCCTTCCTAGGGAAGAAGGACGAGGAACGTCGTGCCATTCTCAATACCATCGGCTCGGTGTGGGATGGGAACGAGGTCTGGCTTTTGACGGCCGGTGGCGCGACCTTTGCCGCCTTCCCACAATGGTATGCCACGATGTTCAGCGGCTTCTACCTGGCGCTGTTCCTATTGCTGCTGGGCTTGATCCTGCGTGGCGTCTCATTTGAATACCGTTCGAAGCATCCCAGCCCGAAATGGCGCAATACGTTCGACTGGATGATCGCCGTCGGTTCGTTCCTGCCTTCGGTGCTTCTCGGTGCTGCCTTCGCCAACCTGCTGCGCGGTGTGCCGATCAGCGAAAAGATGATGTACACCGGCAATCTGTTCACCCTGCTCAATCCGTATGGTCTGCTCGGCGGCGTGACCACAACGGCCATTTTCTTGCTCCATGGAGCCAACTTCCTAAGCCTGAAACTGGATGGTGAGTTGCGTGAGCGCGCTCGCAATACGGCGAAGACGCTCTGGTATGTGGCGACCGCGTTCTACCTCATTCTCACCATCTGGACCTACATTTTGGGCTTCTGGGCACGCGGCAAGGTCAATCCGGGTATTGTTCCGATTGCGGCGGTGGTAGTGCTCCTGGTGGCGCTCTATTTCATCAATCAGAAACGGGAAGGCTGGGCCTTTGTCATGGTGGCGCTGAACATCGTGCTTACCCAAGCGACCTTCTTCCTGGGGATGTTCCCCAACGTGATGATCTCCAGCACAAACCCGGCCTATAACCTGACCATCTACAACGCTTCTTCTTCGCAGTATACCCTGACCGTCATGTCCATCGTAGCGCTGATCTTCGTCCCGATCGTCCTGGCCTACCAAGCCTGGACCTACTGGATGTTTCGCAAGCGCATCACGCTAGAAAAGAAGAACTTGGTCTACTAAAAGGTGCACTCCCCGGAAGTCATCCTTTCGGGGAGTTTTTTGGGATGAAATGCAACCTTCTAGGTCGAATCTCATCTAATTCACTAGTTTTCGCCAAAGGAGCAAACTCTATTCTTTGTGGAGGTGTCTATGGCAAAAGTCGTTGTGGTCGGGGCCGGTTTTGCCGGCCAGACGGCGGCCCTCTACTTAGGCAGTCGCCTGGGAAAGAAGCACGAGATTACCGTCGTCAGCAATCGGGATGTCTTCGGTTACGTGCCTTCCTGGGTGTGGGTAGGGGTTGGGCATATGAAGCCGGAGCAAACTATTTTCAAGCTCAAGCCCGTCTATGATCGTTTTCACGTCAATTTTGTCCATGCTGCGGTCAAGGAAGTACATCCCGATCCGGGCGATCAGTACGTAGTGGCCGAAGAAGTGGGGAGTGGCAATCGTGTGCGCCTGGATTATGATTACCTGATCATCGCTACAGGACCTTACCTGAACTACGCTGGCACCCCGGGACTAGGTCCCGACGACGGGTACACGCATTCGATCTGCTCCTATCCCCATGCGATTAAGACGCGCGATGCCTATTTGGAACTGGTGAAGCGCATGGAAAAAGGCGATCGGGTGAAGATCGTCATCGGCACCGGACATCCCTTGGCCACTTGCCAGGGCGCAGCGTTTGAATATATCAGCAACGTGCACAAAGACCTGGTCAAGCGCGGCCTGCGCGATCGCGCCGATATTCTCTGGCTATCGAACGAGCCGGCGCTGGGTGATTTCGGCGTCAACGGCGTGCAGGTCAAGCGCTACGGGTGTGCTGCGCAGCGAGGAGTTCATCCGTTCGGTTTTCAATGATGCCGGCATTCGCTACCAGGTTCAAACTGGCGTGACCAAAGTGGAGCCGGGTAAGATCTATTGGCAAAATTATGAGGGGGAGGAAGGGGAAACCGAATTCGATTTTGCTATGCTGATTCCACAATTCAAAGGCCAGCCGATCAAGTTTTTCGCCAAAGATGGCACAGATATCACCTCCAAAGTTGCCAACCCGGCCGGTTTTATCCTAGTGGATGCCATCTATGGCTTGCCTTATGATCAACTGATCAAAACCCCCGAAGCCTGGCCGGCTAAATACCAGAACCCCACCTACCCGAATATTTTTGCGGCCGGCATTGCCTTTGCGCCGCCGGGACCGATCTCGCGTCCTTTCACCAACAAGAATAACCTTACCATCGCTCCAGCCCCGCCGCGCACAGGTATGGTCAGTGGCATGATCGGGCGTGTGGTGGCAATGAACGTGATCGACGCAATCGAAAAAGGGACTACCCCTCATCAGGAGCGTATGACGGAAATGGTCGCCGCCTGTATTGCCAGCATGGGTGATTCCCTTTGGGATGGCAGCGCAGTCACCATTGTGATGCGTCCTGTAGTGCCTAATCCAAAGCAATACCAAAACGAGTACGGGCGCGATCTCTTCATCTCCCATCTTGAAATGGGTTTGGCCGGCGCCTGGATGAAGTTTATGCTCCATCACACTTTCATCTGGAAGTTCAAGGGATTGCCCGGCTGGACGCTTATTCCCGAATAAATCGGAGGGCCTATGTCTCAGGAATTTACCAGGATGGAAAGATTTTGGATGAACTTCAAGCTCTATCAGCTCTGGCGCTTTTTGGTACTGAATCTGAAGGTATATACCATTGCCGTCAAGAGCAAGTGGAAATAGTCGCCTTGCCCTTTAGCGCTTCCGGAGGTCCAAAAGACCTCCGGAAGTTTTTATGGCAGGATGGCTGCCCTACATCCAAACTCAAGGTATAATTTTGATTACAAACGGCTCGGTCATTTCAAAGGAGTGTTGCCATGTCTCCCTTTTCCAATCGAACTTCCGACCTCTTCTCCAAATGGCGTATCACTTGGTCGCGCTCTTGGCGGAGCGTGCAACGTACTGTTCGTAATTTTCTCAAGAAAGTGCCGTTTATCGGGAACTACGTTACACAAGAGGAACGCATTACCCTCCTTGAAGAACGCCTCCGTGAACTCTATCGCAATCATCAGCGACTCGAAGCCCACCTAGCACAACTAGAAGAAGCCCATACACGTCTCTCGGAGCGTTTCTCCAAATTGCTTGAAATTCAGCAATACACCGAAAAACGCATGGAACTTCTCAGGGATGCCCTGACCAAACTTTTTGAGTCCCACGAAATGAGCGAAGAGCGTTTTCGACTCATCGAAAATATTATGGACGACCTTGCCAAATTTTACCGCTTCCTGCAAAGTCGCCTGTCCAATGAGGCTGAGATCTTTTCCCTTCCCGATGTGCGTACCTTACCGGAAGAGGGGGATGTGCTCTGGATCATCTTGCGCGTCAAAAAGCAACGGATTTCGCAAAACATGTTCTCGCCTAACTAACAGTACCCTTCTTCCATGAAGACACCTCAAGGAATAGAATGCCCCTATTTCTACGGCGACTATTTTCGTGGCCGTCAAATTGAAGAATGCCGTTTATTGCAGGCGCACCGGCTCACGTGGAAACCATCCCTTTGTGCCACCTGCCCGGTGCCATCCATCCTGCGTGCCAACGCTTGTCCGCACTTACAGCTTCGCCCACATCTGGTACGTTCGCTTCAAACCCTCTTCCGTCAACAGGTGCAGATCGAAGCCTGGTGTGAGAAAACCCGGCGCCCTGTCCCTGAACCGCAAATCGGTTGCGGAGAGTGCCATTCCTTGCCATCCCTTTTCAGTCAATTTGAACCATGAACTTCACCATTCTCCTCGACCTAGATGGTACCCTCCTGGATATCCAGATGGATACTTTCATCCCGGCCTATTTTCAGGTCCTGGCGCGTTTCCTTGAACCCTATGTTTCTCCTCAGCGGCTGTTACCGGCCCTGATGCAAGGCACACGGCACATGATGCAGAACCGTCAGCCCACGCAAACCTTGCGCCAGGCTTTCAATCAAGTCTTCTTTCCCTTGATCGATCTTACCCCTGAAGCCCTCCAGCCTGTCATTGACCAATTCTACGAAGAAGTTTTCCCCACCCTGCAATCCCTTTCCCGTCCACGTCCGGAAGCGCAACGCCTTGTCGAATGGGCGTTTGAGCAAGGGCATCGTGTTGCTATTACTACGAACCCGATCTTCCCGCGTCGGGCCATTGAACACCGTCTCACCTGGGCCGGCCTTCCTCCGGAGCGCTATCCGTTTACTTTGATCACGTCCTACGAGCACTTTCACTTTGCCAAACCGTCCATCGAATACTATGCGGAAGTGTTGGGTCGCCTGGGATGGCCCGAATCACCGATTGTGATGATAGGAGACGATTGGGACCTGGACATCCTGCCGGCCCGAGCTTTATCCTTCACCCCATACTGGATCACCGCCCAGGCCACCGTGTCTACGGATCGGGACCACGCCGTAGCGCATGGCTCGTTAAAAGAGGCTATGGCCTGGCTTCAGGCTTTTTCGCCGGCTCCGGATGGCATGCCGCATTTGGAACCGCCGGCGCTCCTGGCGCTCTTACGGGCTACTCCTGCCGTGATTGCCCATTGGATGGAGAGCTTCTCTTCCGAAATCTGGCGCACCCGCCTGCTTCCTGAAGAGTGGTCGGCACTGGAAATCCTGGCACACCTGCGCGATGTAGATGCGGAAGTCAACCTGCCGCGGCTCGATCTACTCCTTCACCAGGAGAACCCCTTCATCGTTTCTCAAGAGACCGATCACTGGGCAGAAGAACGAGGCTATGCCAAACAGGATCGTGGGATGGTCTTTGACGAATTCTTGCGCTTCCGTCTGGAGTTGCTCGAACGGCTGGAATCCCTTTCCGCTTCCGATTGGTCTCGCCTAGCGCGCCACTCCATTTTCGGCCCGATCACCTTGCAAGGAGTGATCAACCTGATCGCCGAACACGATCGCCAACATTTGAACCAAATGCATACAGTGCTCTTTCATCTCGAATGATCCTTGCCTTTTCCCTTGCACTTTTGGTCTCTTTTTTGGGCTGGAAGTTCCATGCCCTCTCGAGGAATGGTGCTTTTATGGCCACGCTGGTCGGCACGCTGATCTTCGGCCTGGGAGGCTGGCCGTGGGCCTTGCTTCTGCTGCTCTTCTTTTTCACTTCCTCTAGCCTAACCCATGCCTTTGCCCGCCGCAAACAAGATCTGGGGGAGAAATTCGCCAAAGGGGGGCAACGCGATGCCATGCAAGTGTTGGCAAATGGCGGCGTGGCGACCTTGTGCGTCCTAGCACATGCCGCCTTCCCTCAAGCCTCCTGGCCGTGGATTGCATTTGCCGCCTCGTTGGCCGCAGTCAATGCCGATACCTGGGCAACCGAGCTGGGCGTCCTCTCTCGTCAACCGCCGCGCCGCCTGACCACCTGGCAGATCGTCGAAAAGGGCACTTCTGGTGGAGTAACCATCTTCGGCACGTTTGCCGCCCTGGGAGGCGCTGTGGTGATCGCCTTCCCGGCGGCTTTCTTTTCCCCTCTGCCTCTTGCCAAGCCGTTTTGGGTTTTTCTCCTCATCGCTTTGGCCGGATTGGCCGGCTCGCTCTTCGATTCTCTCCTCGGTGATACATTACAAGCCATTTACTTCTGTCCGAATTGTCGTAAGGAGACCGAACAGCATCCCAAGCATCGCTGTGGTGCTCCTACAGTACACCTGCGCGGCTTAGCTTGGCTGGATAACGATTGGGTCAATATCGCCTGCGGCCTTTCGGCCGCGCTCCTGGCGCTGATTATCGTATGAGCAAACGCTAGATGAGTAAAGGCTGTTTGCTCTACGAATTCGGTGCGGATCAGCAAATGCTAGCGTTTGCTCTACTGCGGCTGTAAAGGTAATTCCACTCGCGTAAGCGGGCAATGGCCTCCTCGTTGAAAGCGCCCTCTTCCATGCGCCAGGCCCAGTTGCCGTACGGACGGCTGGGGTAGTTCATGCGCGCCCAGCTGCCCAGGCCGAGTACATCCTGCAGGGGGGCAATGGCAAAGACGGCTACCGAGGCCCAAGCGGCACGCAAAAGGTCCCAGCCAAATGAACGGCCATCGCTTGGCAGGTAGCGGCGGGCAAAGTCTTTTTCGGCATCGGGGGCAGTTTTCCACCAACCTTGTGCCGTATCGTTATCGTGGGTGCCGCTATAGACCACGCAATGGGGTGGATAGTGGTGGGGCAAGAAGGGGTTATCTGGCCCGCTGAAGGCGAATTGCAGGATTTTCATCCCCGGCAAGTGGAAACGTTCGCGCAGCTCGACGACATCCGGCGTGATCACGCCCAGGTCCTCGGCGATCAGCGGCAACTCGTGCCCTAGGGCTTGTTGCAGGGCTTCCAAGAGCGCGGCACCCGGCGCCGGCACCCACGCGCCGCGTTCAGCCGTCGGCCAATCGGCGGGGATTTCCCAACATGCGGCCAGGCCGCGGAAGTGATCAATGCGCACGAAATCTGCCAATCGCAGTGCCATCCGTAACCGAGCGATCCACCAGGCAAAGCCCTGGGCTTGATGTGTCTCCCAACGATAGATCGGGTTTCCCCAGCGTTGACCCGTGGCTGAGAACACGTCCGGCGGTACCCCGGCGACCACGATCGGGGCTCCTTGCTCATCCAGTCGGAAAAGCTCAGGGTGCGCCCACACATCTGCGCTATCATAGGCAACGAAGAGGGGCAGATCGCCGATGATCTCAATGCCTTTGCTCTGTGCGTAGGCCCGCAGGGCGTTCCACTGCCGGAAGAATAGGAACTGATAGAAAATGTATCGGCGCAGGATTGGCTCGAGGTCGCGGCGCGCTGCGCTCAAGGTCCCAGGATGACGCAGGCGCAGCGGCTCTGGCCATTCGTTCCATGGGCGGCCTTGGTGCGCTTCTTTGAGTGCCATGAACAGGGCATAGTCCTCCAGCCAGTCTTTTTCCGTTTCCCGAAAAGCTTCTAACGCCTCTTGCAGGTGGGGAAGCTCGGGCAGGCGTTCAAAGGCGCGTGCCAGCAGTTGCAATTTCCAGGGGATCACGCGCCCGTAATCTACTTGGGCGGTGGGAAAATCGGGGATGTTTTCCAGATCCTCCGCATGAAGCAGACCTTCCTCTTGCAAAAGATCTGGGCTGATCAGGTATGGGTTGCCGGCAAAGGCCGAAAAACATTGATAGGGAGAATCGCCATAGCCGGTGGGGCCGAGCGGCAGGACCTGCCAAAGACGGCAGCCGGCCGAAGCAAGGGCATCCACGAAGCGATAGGCGGCGGGGCCTAGGTCTCCAATGCCATAGCGACCGGGCAGGCTGGTAGGATGGAGCAGAATGCCACTGCTGCGTTTAAATTTCATAGGGTTTCCTCTTTGTCATGATGGTTTGGCCGCGAGCAACGAAGAGGCTCTCAAAATCGGAAGGGATGACGTCGGTGCCAATGGTAGCCCCCGGTTCCACTCGGAGGCCATCAGGGAGATGCGTGTTCTTGCCCACTACCGGCAAACCGTCTCGCAGTGGATCGGCTCGTAAGTCTCCTAAGTGGACATTTTCCCCTACCCGTATCCGTTTATCCAGGATGGCGCGTTCGACGCGGGCACCGGAAGCGATGATCGTATCCGTTAAAACAATCGATTCTTGCACCTGTGCGCCGCTTTTCACCACCACGCCCGGCGAAAGCACGCTGCGTTCGACGATCGCACCCGGTTCGATGATACAACCATCGCAGATCAAGCTATCCCATACTTCGGCGCCGCGCAGAATGCGGACCGGTGGGCGCTCCTCGGTGCGGGTATGGATGATCCAGGAGCGATCGTTGAGATCGATCGGTGGGTTCGGGGCAAGCAGGTCCATGTGCGCTTGCCAGTATGAGTATAGGGTGCCGACGTCCACCCAGTAACCGCTATAGGGGAAGGCATAGACGCGCGTTTTGCCGTCCTTAACCAGGCGTGGCAGAATGTCCTTGCCGAAATCGTGACTGGAATCCGAACGGAAATGATCCTCCAGCAGTGCTCGATTGAGCACATCTAGACGGAACAAATAGACGCCCATGTTTGCCAGGTCAGAGGGGGGATGGGCAGGTTTTTCTACGAAATCTACTACCCGGTATTCCTCATCTATCTCCAGAATGCCAAAGCGAGAGGCCTCATCCATCGGGACGCGAATGGTGGCGATGGTGAGATCGGCCTGGTGATCGTTATGGAAGGCGATCATGGCATCGTAGTTCATGGCATAGATGTGATCGCCGGAAAGGATGAGCACCAGGTCCGGATGTGATTGCTTGATGAAGCTGAAGTTTTGTTGCACGGCATCGGCGGTGCCGGCATACCAGGAGGTTTCGTGGCGTGTGGTGTAGGGAGTATAAATGCGCACGCCGCCGGTGAAATCGCGGTTCAGGTCCCAGGGGCCGCCAGCGCCGATGTGTTCTACCAGCGAATGTGGCCGATATTGCGCCAGCACCATGACGTCTGCTAATCCGGAGTTGACGCAATTGGAAAGGGCAAAGTCAATGATGCGATATTTGCCGGCAAACGGAACGGCCGGCTTGGCACGTTTGGCCGTGAGTACGGAGAGGCGGGTCCCTTCTCCGCCGGCAAGGATGACAACGCGTGTTTTCATGGCGACTCCTTTCGATAAAGACGGTGGACGGTAGACGGTGGACCGTGGATGGTGGACGGTAGACGGTGGAGGATAGACGGTGGACGGTGGATGGTAGATGATGGATGGTTGGAATGTGGGTGCTAAAAGCAGCAGTTTACGTCAGGACGGAATCTGTTGGCGCACCAACGCGGTGTAAAGGTTGCTATATTCTTGTGCCGCACGCGACCAGGAAAAATCGCGACTCATCGCGTAACGTTGCATGGCTTCCCATTCCGGTCGGAGGTAGAGGGCAAGGGCACGTTCCAGGGTTTGTTTCAGCCCTTGCGGACTGGCTTCGTAGAAGAGAAAGCCGCTTCGTCCATCTTCGATCGTATCCTTCAGGCCACCTGTAGCCCGTGCCAAGGGTAAATTCCCGTAGCGCATAGCGATCATCTGGGCAATGCCACAGGGTTCATAACGGGAAGGCATGAGGAAAAGATCGCCGCCGGCATAAATACGGCGCGCCAGGTTGGAATCGAAGCGCAATGCGACGCGCACGCGCTGCGGAAACTCTTGCTCTAGCCGTTGCAGCTCGGTTTCGAGATGTATATCTCCGGTGCCGAGAAAGACGGCCTGCCAGGGAAGGGAGGCGCTTTGACGCAGGGCTTCGATCACCAAGTCTATGCCTTTTTGGTAATCAATGCGCGAGACCATGCTCAAAAGGGGCGTTTGCGGCTCAAAGGCGAGGCCGAGTTCTCGGAGTAAGTGACGCTTATTCTCTACCCGCTGATCGAGCGTTTCGATGGAGAACGGCGCGATCAGGGCCGTATCCTGGGCCGGATCGAAGACCTCAGTATCCAGACCGTTTAGGATGCCGTGTAAATCGTTCAGGCGCGAAAGCAAAAAGGACTCCAGGCCGCTGCCATGTTCGGGGGTCAGGATTTCAAGAGCGTAGGTGGGAGAGACGGTCGCCAGTGTGTCGGCAGCCCAAAGTCCTAAAGGCAGAGGGCGTTGCTGGGCCCAGTGCGGTAGGTTGGTGGATGGTTGGGGTAAGTGGTAGGCCTCGAGCAGATCGCCGATCTCAGGGCCGGAGAATGGCAAGTTATGGATGGTGAGCAGGGTGCGAAGACTTGAGCCCCTCGTTTGCCGGTAGAAACGCGCTCCAAAAGCCGCCAGTGCTGTGTGCCAATCGTTCAGGTGCAGGATGTGCGGAGGCCATTCTTCTAGATGGGCAAATTCGAGAAGTGCCAACGAGAAGAAAACGTATTTTTCTGCATCCAACCGTGGATTGCTTGAATAAACCGGGCCGGAAGCGCGGATCGGAGCCCCATCAATCAGGTAAAGCACGAGGTCCGATGAACGAGTTTCCAGCACCTGAACTTCTTGGAAGGTATCGCCATAGGGTAGGGTAAAGGAGGTCAACGGCAAGGCATTTAGATTTTCCAAGACGGCGTGACGTGGTAAGATCAGGCGCGCTTCCACATTTTCCAGGGCGTTTAGCGCTTTAGGCAGCGCACCGGCCACATCGCCTAGCCCTCCGATCTTTACCCAGGGGGCGGCCTCGGCGGCAGCGAATAGGACGCGGATGGAACTCATAGGTGTATTTTACTGCATCCGTTGTAACTTTTGCGACCTTGATGTATCTAAAACGGTGTGACAGAGCAAAAACATTCGCCCTCTCCACTTTCCGACTTTGAGCGCTTGCTGCTTCAAGGCGTGGAGCCTGCGGAGCAACCGACGATCGTTTATAAGGTCGGTGATCTCTGCCCACAGTGCGGTCAGGGAAAACTGGAGTACAATGGAACTCTCGATCTAGAGTGCCCGCTTTGTGGGTATATTGTCGGTGGAGGGGGCGGGTGTACCTGATAACCCTAAATCTTTGCCCCGTGTGGGCATTATAAGGAGAATGGCACATGAAACTGCTAAATGAAAGCGTTACCAAACAGGTGCAGGAAGTCTTTGAAGGCCTGCAACATCCCGTTCACATCCTTTTCTTCGGTCGCAAGAGTGGTTGTGAATATTGCGAAGAGACGCAACAACTGTTGGAAGAGGTCACGGCGCTTTCGGATAAGCTCAGCTTGAGCGTTTACGATCTGGATGCCGATGCGGATGTGGCTCGACTTTATCAGGTGGATAAGGTGCCTGGGATCGTCATTGCAGCCAAAGAAGGCGATCAAATCACCGATCTAGGCATTCGCTATGCCGGTATCCCTTCCGGTCATGAGTTCACGTCCTTGATTCAGGATATTTTGATCGTCTCCAGCCGCGATTCCGGCCTTAGCCAGAGCACGCGTGAGTTTTTGCACTCGCTGGATAAGCCGCTCCATTTGCAGGTGTTCGTCACGCCTACCTGCCCCTACTGCCCGCGCGCCGTTGTTCTGGCGCATATGATGGCAATGGAGAACCCGAAGATGATCCGCGCGGAAATGATCGAGGCATTGGAATTTCCGGAGTTAGCGGATAAATACGGCGTCAGCGGCGTGCCGCATACGACGATCAACGATGGAAAGGGAACGGTGATCGGGGCTGTTCCCGAAGCGCATCTGCTGACGGAGATCCGTGCTGCTTTAGCTCGTTGAGGCTCCTATGAGTATCGTGCGTATTGCAGCAGTGACCGAAGATGGGGAGCGCCTTTCCGCCCATTTTGGAATGGCGCCCCTTTATCGCGTTTTCACCATCGAAGATGGGCAGATCGTGGCGGAAGAGGTGCGTCAGAAGCCACATCATCTTCACCATTCTCACGAAGATAACCACGAGCATTCCCATTCTCGTGCCCATTCCCATGCCGATATGTTCGCCCCGTCCGTGATTGCCAGGTCTTGATAGTCGGTGGTATGGGCGAACCGGCTTATCGTAAAGCGCTGGACGCGGGTTTGCAGGTGGTTTTGACCGGTGGGACGATCCGCGAAGCGGTGATGGCCTATTTGCAAGGCACGCTCGAAAGTGAGCTGCGACGTATTCATCATCGTTGAGAGGGAAAATGAGCAGAGCACACGCTGTGAGAAAGAGGAAGAAAAGCGCGCATCGCGCCGAGCTTTCTAGGACTTCGCTGGCTCTTATCTTCTTCGGCGCGGCTCTGATCGTAATAGGGGTGGTCGCCATGGTTATCCTCAATCGCCCGACTCAAGCCGAAGAGCGGGAGATCTCTGCTGTGCCGGCTCAGGTTGAATTTCTTGCCCCCTCCCTGAATTTGACCGATCTGCAAGGCACGCCGCACGCTTTAAGCGATTATCGGGGGCAGGTGGTGATGGTCAATCTATGGGCTACCTGGTGTCCACCCTGCAAGGCAGAGATGCCCACTCTGGATGCCTATTATCAGAAGCACCGTGATGAGGGCTTTACCTTATTGGCGATCAATGCCGGCGACCCGGCGGAGCTGGTGCACGAATTCGTCAAGCAATATCGGCTGAGCTTACCGGTTTGGCTCGATCCGCAGAACGAAGCCTCCCGTGTATTTCGTGTGATGAGTTATCCCTCTTCGTTCGTCATCGATCGTCAGGGTGTTGTGCGCCTGGCCTGGGTTGGCGCGATCACCCGAAATATGCTCGAAAAATATGTCACTCCACTGATAGGAGAGTAACACCACTATGGAAGCAAAAGTCACCTGGAAGGGAAGATTGACGTTCGAAGCCGTATCCGATTCCGGCTTCCCGGTGCGCCTGGATACGGACGAGGCAGTTGGCGGCAACAACAATGGCATTCGTCCGATGGAGCTGATGGCGATGAGCCTGGCCGGATGTACGGCGATGGATGTAATTTCGATTTTGGAGAAAAAACGCCAGCAGGTCACGGGCTTTGAAGTGCACGTTCAGGCCGATCGGGCGAGCGAGCACCCCAAAGTTTTTACCCATGCGGTGATCGAATATCACGTTACCGGGCATCAGGTTGACGAAGCCGCTGTGGTGCGCGCCATTGAGCTCTCGGCCACACGTTATTGTCCGGCGCAAGGAATGCTGGCGCGCGTCATGCCGATCGAATTGCGCTATAAGATTTACGAGGATGAAAACGGCGAGCGGCGGCTGGTGAAAGAGGGCGAACATCGCCCTGCATGATGCAGAATGGCTGAAAAAGGTCAAAAGGTCGAATTTGTTTGACAATTTTGTCACAAGGTGTTATAATTACCCCTTGGCCTGACTACAGGAAACATCCGGCGCGTATTGCGTAGTGCGAAGAAAAAGGCGCCGTAAATTTGTCAAAAGAAGGAGAAAACCATGGAAATTCTGGAACTGCCCGCTCTTGCCCCGAAAACGAAATTATCCGGTACTGTGATCAAAACTTCGCTCGCCGGTGCCATTATCGATATTGGTCAACCGGTGCCGGGAGTGATCCATATTTCCCAATTGCGCAAAGACCCGCCTGTTAATCGCGTGGAAGAAGTCCTGCAGGTAGGGCAAAAAGTGGAAGTTTGGGTTAAGCGCGTGCGCAACGACCGTATTGAATTGACGATGATCGAGCCACTGCTTTTAGAGTGGAAAGAAATGAAACCCGGCATGGTGGTCAAGGGGAAGGTCGTGCGCCTTGAAAGCTACGGTGCTTTTGTTGAGATCGGCGCAGAACGGCCGGCTTTGGTCCATATCAGCGAGATGGCGCATCACTTTGTCAAGCATCCCAGTGAAGTGGTGAAGGAAGGCGATGAGATCGAGGCCGTCTTGCTGAGTGCCGATCGGCGCAAAAAGCAAATTCGCCTGAGCATCAAGGCTTTGCAGCCTGAACCTGTTGTCGAAGAAGTGCCGGTGGCCGAAGCGCCGAAGCCGGAACGGTCAACGAAGGGCAGGAAGGCTAAAAAAGCTGCAGTGCGCGAAGAAGAAACTAATGAATCGGAACAACAGGCGACCACCGAGTTGACAGCTATGCAGATTGCCTGGATGGAAGCGCTGGAGCGAGCGAAGGCACGCAAGAAAGAAGTGGCATTGAATTAGAGAGTTTCATGGCAGCCTCCTGGAAAAAGGACGCAGAGAATACCTCTGCGTCCTTCGCTTTAAACCAGGCGCCCGATGCACCTATGAATGCCTGCATTAGGCGATCTTTCGCTCGGATAGGAACTCCAACACCTTCTCGC